>JAWVYK010000048.1:0-13668 GCA_033722755.1 Rhodovibrionaceae bacterium
CAACCTGAACCCCGGCGGCGCCTACCCTTCGATGTTCGAGCCGATCCACGGCTCGGGCTTCGACATCATGGGCCAGGGCATCGCCAACCCGGTGGGCGCCTTCTGGACGGCGTCGATGATGCTGGATCACCTGGGCGAAGACGAGGCGGCGGCAGCGCTGATGCGCGCGGTGGAGCACGTGCTGGCACAAGGCCAGGCGATGCCGCGCGACCTGGGCGGCGAGGCCACGACGCAGCAGGTGACCGACGCCGTCATCGCCGCCGTGGAAGGACGCAACGCCTGAAGACCCGATCTTGAAAATCTAGGCTGCGAAGCGGTCCTGTCGCGCCAGCACCCGCTCCAGTGCGGCCTCCACCACCTCGGGGCCGGCGGCGGGCTTGTGCGCTTCCTCCGAGAGGTGGCGCCGCCAGGCGCGCGCGCCCGGCAGGCCGTTGAACAGGCCCAGCATGTGCCGTGTGATGGATTTCAGCGGCGCGCCCTCGGCCATGCGCGCCTCGATGTAGGGCAGCATGGCGCGGGCCACGGCTTCGCGGCCTGCCGGCGCCTGCGCCTCGCCGAAGATCCTCCGGTCGGCCTCCGCCAGCATCCAGGGGTCCTGATAGGCGGCGCGGCCGATCATGACGCCGTCGACCTCGCGCAGATGCGCCGCGGCCTCGTCGAGCGAGCCGATGCCGCCGTTGATGACGATCTCCAGGTGCGGAAATTCCCGCTTCAGCCTGTGCACGCGGCCATAGTCGAGCGGCGGGATGTCGCGGTTCTGCTTTGGGCTGAGCCCCTGCAGCCAGGCCTTGCGCGCGTGGACGACGAAGCTGCGGCAGCCGGCCTCGGCGACGCGGCCGACGAAATCGGCGAGGCCGGCCTCGCTGTCCATGTCGTCGATGCCGATGCGCGTCTTCACCGTGACCGGAATGGCCGCCGCCTCGCTCATCGCCGTCACGCCCTCGGCGACCACGCCCGGCTCTGCCATGAGACAGGCGCCGAAGCGGCCGTTCTGCACCCGGTCGCTGGGGCAGCCGACGTTGAGATTGATCTCGACATAGCCCGCCGCCTCCGCCATGCGGGCGGCCGCCGCGAGTTCACCGGGCTCGCAGCCGCCCACCTGCAAGGCCACGGGCTGCTCCGCAGGATCGAAGGCCAGCAGGCGCTCGCGCGGCCCGTGGATCAGCGCGCCGGTGGTGACCATTTCCGTGTACAGCAGCGCGCGGCGCGTGATGAGGCGCAGGAAGAATCGGTCGTGCCGGTCCGTCCAGTCCATCATCGGCGCCACCGACAGGCGGCGGTCGGGTTTGCCTGCGTGTGTCGTGCTCGTCATGCTCTGCTGTGCCACGCGTCCACGGCCTACTTAGGTGGCCGATCCCCCTTCCCAAGTCCAGCACAGTCTCGATTGCGAGCTGGGCGGACGGGATTCAGGCCTCTTCAAGCCGCTTCGCCGTTTGCTTCACCTCGCCCAGCGCCTTGTCGAAATAGGCATCCATGCGTTTGCGCAGGTCGGGCGTGAGCTCCAGCAGCTTCGAGCGGGCGTCGCTTGGATTGTCGCGCTCCACCAGCAGGCCGTGCCTGAGCGCCGCGTCGACGTACTTGCCGGCGGTGTGCGGGCTGCGCACGCCCTTCATGGTGCCCAGCGCGTCGGTCTTGCGCATCGGCCGTCCCGACCGCCAGAGCGCGGTGAAGAGATCCCAGTAGGCGGCCGAATAGAACTCCTCGTCCTGCTCGAAGACCTGCAGCCAGTGATCGCCGATCCGGTCGATCATATCGAGAAACTTTCGGCGTTGGTCGAGTGCGTAAGACATCCGCGATTCACCCCCATGAGGAGCCCTTGCCGCCGAACGGCCGAAACCGCCACCGCCACGCTGGGCCCGCAATTTGTTTTCACATTTGCGTGTAATGATTGCGGCAACATTAGTCAAGTCATTGGGAATATGGACAGAGTCGCGATCCCGACGGCGCTTCCCGGATAAGCCAATGACCGAATTATCAGATTTGCATTATTGACATTATTTTTGCATGTATATATGCTTACTGTTAGCCTTCGGCCGGATCATGTCGCCGCCAAAGCGACTCGGCCGGAACCTTCACCCAAGCAATCGGGAGACACCGTTATGCCCCCGGCGACATCCCCCAACCCGATGCGGCGGAACTTGCAAATTTCGGTCATTACCTTCGCCGTCGCCCTCGCGCTCGGCTTCGGCACATTGCTAGGAAGCAGCACGCCCGCCGCCGCGCACGATACCGGCTACGGCAAAGGCGGTTACGGCGTGCTCGACTATTTCCTCGGCTACCCGAAGCATTACGGCTCCAAGCACGGGCACTACCACAAGAAGCGCCATTACAAAAAACATGCCTACAAGAAGCGTCACTACAAGAAATATCATTACAAGAGGCACAAATACGGCAAGTACTATCACGGCAAGCGCCACTATCGGCACGGCTACTATCACCACCGGCCATACAGAGACCATTACCGGTCGCGCCGATACCGCTATGGCGACCACTACGCCTACCGGCATGGATACCGCCACGGTTCCGGGCATCGCTCGCACGGCGGCTACGGCGGCAAGAATCACTCTAAGCAGCATTACAAGTACGAGCGTCACAAACGCTTCTGACGGACGAACGGAAATCGCGGAGATGCGCGCCGGATCACATCCGGCGCGCGTTTTTTTGACCGCTGGCCCGCGGCCGCCACATTTCCCTCCCAGGCTGCCGTGCTATTCTTGCGCGGGCGCCGGCGAGGTCCCATTGTCGGGAGCGGGGCCGTATTGAGAGGCCGGCTGAATATCGGATACGGATGAGAGAGTTCATGAAACTTCCTATTTGCGCGGTCGCCGCCGCCTTGCTGTTTCTCACGGCCGGCGCACCGGCTGAAGCCCAGGAATCGGATGATTTCGACGCCTATGCCGTGGCGCGCACGCTGATGCTGCGCGACATTGAGGTTTCCACCATGAAGACCGCACGCTTTACCGGCACGGAGTTCATGGACGGCAAGGTGCTGCGGGCGATCCGGCTCGTGCCGCGCCACCTTTTCCTGCCCGAGGACATGCGGGAGTCCGCCTACGACAACGCACGGCAGGAAATCCGCGATGACCTGAATCTGGAAAGCCCCTTCGTTGTGGCTCTGATCAACCAGGTCGCGGCCATACAGCCCGGCGATCGCGTGCTCGTCGCCGCGACGGGCACCGGCTACCACCCGGCCGTGCTTTCCTCGATGGCGGCCGAGGTCTACGCCGTCGACGGCATAGAGGCCCACACCGCCCAGGCCCGACGGCATCTGGAAAGGCTGGAGATCGCCAACGTCGAGACGCGCACCGGCGACAGCTACCGCGGCTGGCCAGAGAAAGGGCCGTTTGACGTCATCATCCTGAAGCAGTCGCTCGATCACGTGCCCAAGGGCCTTGTCGCGCAGCTGAAGCCGGGCGGCCGGATGGTCATGCCTTTGGGGCCCGCCGACACGGTGCAGCGCGTCACGCTGATCGAGAAGAACGCCCAGGGCGAACTCAATGGCCGGCACGTGCTGGAGGCCTATTTTCCGCCGCTGCTTCCCGGCGACCGCACCTAAGCGCCATCAGGCCGGCCGCGCACCCGGGTCATTTGATCCAGATCATGGGACCGGGCTGCCTCGCATAGTATTAGCCTTTTCTGAAAGACGGTCTGGAGCCGCCCGTCTGCTCTGGATCTATTCATTAAAACCAAAGGACAGTTGCGACCCATGTTGCACCACGCAGCCCGATCGTTGACGGCACTGCCGATCGCCGCCGTTCTCACCTTGTGGCTGGCCGCTTTCCCGGCTGCCGCCGAACCCGCCGAAGCGCCCTTTGGCGATTCGGTCAACGAAAGCATCTTCAACTACAGCCGCATGTCGCCGCGTATCGCCGGGGCCGGAGAATTGCGCGAGGGCGCAATCGCACATCTGAAAGCGCTCGGCTTCGTCGCAGTCCTCGACCTTCGCACCGCGCAAGAGGGCACGGCCAAGGAGAGGGCCGCGGTCGAGAAGGCGGGCCTCGTCTATCACAACATTTCGGTGGCTACCCGCGCGCCGACCTGGGCCCAGGTCGCAGAGTTCGCGCGCATCGTCAACGACGCGGACAACCTGCCGATTTTGGTGCACTGCGCCTCGGCCAACCGGGTCGGCGCGATGTGGGCGCTCTACCGGTCCAGCCAGGGGGTCAATCCGGAATTCGCCATCCAGGAAGGCCGCACTGCGGGCCTGACCAGCCGTGAGAACGCGGTGCGCGCGCGTCTGGCAGAGTAGCCGGCCATGCACGGTGAACCTCGGCCCTTCTGGCATCCGCTCGCCGCCGGCGTGCTGCTCGGACTCGTCCTGCTGCTGACCTTCCTGGTGACCGGTCACGGACTGGGCGCAAGCGGCTTCTTTACGCGACTGGCCGCTGCCGTGGGCGGCTGGCTGGCGCCGGCTGCCAGCGCCGCCAACGCCTACCTCGGCCCTTATGTCGGGGGCGCGAGCCTGGCCGGTTGGATCACCTGGGAGATTCTCGGCGTCTTTCTCGGCGGCCTGATCGGCAGCCTCTGGAGCGGGCGCTTCCGGCTCGGCGTTGAAGGCGGCCGCTCGCAGCCCACGGGCCGGCGGCTGGCCTATGCCTTTCTCGGCGGCATCCTGGTCGGCTTCGGCTCGCGACTTGCCCGCGGCTGCACGAGTGGCCTGGGATTGTCGGGCGGCGCCGTGCTATCGGTCGGCGGTTTTCTTTTCCTGGCGGGCTTCTTCGCCGCCGGCCTTCTGGTCATGCAAGCCATGCGCAAGGAGTGGTCATGAGTCTCCCGGCCTATGACGGCAGCGCCTGGGCGGCGCTGGTTCTCGGAATCCTGTTCGGCCTGGCGCTCGAAGGCGGCGGACTGGGCTCTCCGCGCAAGCTGACGGCGCAGTTCACCTTCCGCGACTTCACCGTTCTGAAAGTCATGCTGACGGCCGTGGTGACCTGCGCGCTTGGCCTTTGGCTGCTGCGCAGCGCCGGAATCGTCACCGGCGGCGTCTATATTCCCACGCCCTACTACTGGGCCTTCCTGGCCGGCGGCGCGCTGATCGGCGCTGGCTTTGCGGTCGGCGGTTATTGCCCGGGCACCTCGACCGTTGGCTTTGCCGCCGGCCGGCTGGACGCGCTGGTGTTCATGGCCGACATGGTCGCGGGCGTCGGCCTTTTCGCAGGCGGCTTTTCCTGGCTCGAGCCCTTCTACACCGCCGCGCAAGGGCCGGAACGCCAGACCATGGACGGATTGCTCGGCCTGCCCGCCTGGGCCGTGATCCTGGCCGTGGCCGGCATGACTGCGGCGGTGTTCGCCGTCGGCGGCCGGCTGGAGCGCAAGCTCGACGGCCCGATCTCCGCAAGCGACCTCGTCCCGGTGGAGAAGAACGACGCGGAGGTGCGCACATGATGAAAGCAATCGCGGCGATGCTGCTCGCCGCACTCCTGGCGGTGGCGCCCGTCGCGCTGGCCCAGGACGATGAGGGCGGCTCTTATGATCCCCGCCGCGGGGACAGCGCGAAGATCGCCGAACTCACCCTCGACCGGCCATGGGCGCGGCCGACGCTGGGCCGCGCGCCGAACAGCGCCGCCTTCCTGCGCGTGCGCAACGACGGGGTCGCGGACGACCTGCTGATAGAGGCCAAGAGCCCGGTGGCAGAGCGTGTGGAAATCCATACCCACAGGATGGACGACGGGGTCATGCGCATGCGCCGGGTGGAGGCCGTGGAAATTCCCTCCGGCACGATGGTGGAATTCGCCCCCGGCGGCTTGCACGTCATGCTGATCGGCCTGACGCGGCGGCTGGAAGCGGGATCGTATTTCCCGCTGACCCTGGTCTTCCGCGATGCCGGTGAAGTGACGCTGCGTGTCGGGGTCAGCATGCGCGCGCCAACCCACGGCGCCGGCCACGAGATGGAGCACGGCCACCGCGCCGGCGACCCAGAGTCCTGAACCGCCGGCCAACGGGCCTTCGCAAAGGGCTCTGTCGCCTTGCCGGCCGGCCGGCGCGCGCTCTATGGTAAGGCGCAAGCACCCACGCCGCACGGAGCCGTGCGATCCCGGGGCATCTAGGCGGGCGAGAGGACGTTTTCCGTTGAACTACGAGAGCACGCGCGGCGAGTCGCCAAGGCTTGGCTTCGACGATGTTCTGCTGACCGGTCTGGCGCCGGACGGCGGGCTCTACATCCCCGAGCATTGGCCGCAGTTCTCTGCCAAGGAAATCGCGCGCCTGCCGGGGTTGCCGTATGCCGAGCTGGCCGCGCGGGTCATGGGGCCCTTTGTCGCTGGCAGCGCCGTCGAGGCAGAATTCGACGCCGTCGTGGCCGAAGCCTATAGCGAGTTCGAGCACGCAGCCGTGGTGCCTCTCAAGCAGCTCGAGCCCAGCCTCTGGCTGATGGAGCAGTTCCACGGCCCGACGCTGGCCTTCAAGGACCTTGCGCTGCAGCTTCTGGGCCGGCTGTTCGACAGGGTGCTGAAGGCGCGCGGCGAACGCGTGACGGTCGTGGGCGCAACCTCGGGCGACACGGGCTCGGCGGCGATCGAGGCCTGCCGCGACCGCGAGCAGATCGACATTTTCATCCTGCACCCGAAGGGCCGCGTCTCGGAGGTGCAGCGCCGGCAGATGACTACGGTCGACGCCCGCAACGTCCACAACATCGCCATCGAGGGCAGCTTCGACGACTGCCAGGACCTCGTGAAGGCGATGTTCAACGACGCCGCCTTTCGCCGAGAGATGCGCCTGTCGGCGGTCAACTCCATCAACTGGGCGCGCATCATGGCGCTAATCGCCTACTACTTCGCCGCAGCGGTGGCGCTGGGCGCGCCGCAGCGCGCGGTGGAAGTGGCGGTGCCCACCGGCAATTTCGGCAATGTCTACGCGGCCTATGCCGCGCGGCGCATGGGCTTGCCCATCGACGGCTTCGTGGTCGGCTCCAACCGAAATGACATCCTCACCCGGTTTTTCGAGAGCGGCACCATGCAGATCGCCGAGGTGGAGCCGTCCTACTCGCCCTCGATGGATATTCAGGTCTCCAGCAACTTCGAGCGGCTGCTGTTCGATCTTTTCGAAGGCGACGGCGAGCAGGTCAAGCACACGCTGACGCAGTTCCGCAAGACCGGCCGCTTCGAGGTCGCCGCCAACAGTCTTCGTCAGGCGCTGGCGCTGTTCGCGGGCCACCGCCTGGACGACCCGGAAACGCTGGCGGAAATTCGCCGCATCCACGCCGAGACGGGCGAGCTGGTCGATCCACACACCGCCGTCGGCATCGCCGCGGCGCGCTCCCGCCGCGGCGCGGCGGAGACGCCGATGATCGCGCTTGCCACGGCGCATCCGGCGAAATTTCCAGATGCGGTGGAAGAGGCGACGGGGATTCGCCCGGCGCTGCCCGAGCGTCTTGCCGACCTTTTCGAGAAGCCGGAACGCATGGAATCGCTGTCGAACGATCTGGACGCCGTGCAGGCGCACATCCGGGCCGCCGTGTCGGAGGCCTTGCCAGCCGGCTAGCGCAGCACGGGAGACGAGAGGCGGCGGGCTTGCGCTGCGGCGGGAATCCCCAATATCACCTGTGGCCTTTGCCCCGGCCTGGGAGAACGAAGTGGCTGAGATGACGGTCCGCATCACCACGCTCGACAACGGCCTGACGGTCGCGACCGACTTCGTGCCGCATGTGGAGACTGTCTCGCTGGGCGCCTGGGTCGGCGTCGGCACCCGCCACGAACCGGCGGAGTTCAACGGCGTTGCGCACCTGCTCGAGCATATGGCGTTCAAGGGCACCGTGCGGCGCAGCGCCCGCGACATCGCCGAGGAGATCGAGGCCGTCGGCGGCTATCTGAATGCCTATACGGGCCGCGAGAATACCGCATACCACGCCAAGGTTCTGCAGGACGATGTGCCGCTGGCCGTCGATATCCTGGCCGACATTCTGCAGCATTCCACCTTCGACGAGACCGAGCTGGCGCGCGAACGTCAGGTGATCCTGCAAGAAATCGGGCAGACGGCCGACACCCCCGACGACATCGTGTTCGATCACTTCCAGGCGACGGCCTTCCCGGGTCAGGCGCTGGGACGGCCCGTACTGGGCACGCCCCAGGTTGTTGCCGGCATCGGCCGGGAAACACTGCAGGGCTACATGGCCCGGCACTACGGCGCGGATTCGATCGTGTTGGCCGCCGCCGGCCAAGTGGATCACGACCGCTTCGCCGAGATGGCGGCCGAGCAGTTCGCGCATCTGCCGCGCGTGAGCGCCGCGGAGAGCGCCCCGGCCACCTATGCCGGCGGCGATTACCGGGAGGCGCGCGAAGCCGAGCAGGTCAACCTGATCCTGGGCTTTCCGGGCGTGAGCCACCGCGACGACGATTTTTACACCGCCAACGTGCTCTCGACGCTGTTCGGCGGCGGCATGTCGTCGCGACTGTTCCAGGAGCTGCGCGAGCGCCGCGGCCTCGTCTACAGCGTTTTCTCCTTCCTCTCCAGCTACAGCGACGGCGGTCTCTTCGGCATCTATGCCGGCACCGGCGAACGCGAGGTGGCCGAGTTGATCCCGGTCGTCTGCGACGAGCTTGGCCGTCTGACGCGCGACGTCAGCGAGGAGGAGGTGGCCCGCGCCGGCGCGCAATTGAAAGCCAGCATCCTGATGAGCCGGGAGAGCACGAACGCCCGCTGCGAACAACTGGCCACGCAAATCCAGATCTTCGGACGGCCGCTTTCGACGGAGGAAATCGTCGCGCGCATCGAGGCCGTGGACGTGAGCGCGGTCGCGCGTTTGGCGGCGCGGCTTGCGGCCGGACATCCGACGATGGTCAGCCTCGGGCCCATCGGAAAGGTCGAGCCCCTGGACCGGGTCACCTCCCGGCTGGCGGCATAAGGGAGGGGCGGCTGCGATGTTCGCTTGGCCCCTTACCGGCAACGACCACCGCTCGCTGCTACTGGAGGGCCCGCGCGTGATCCTGCGCGCGCCGCGCTCACGCGACTGGCGGGCCTGGGCCGCGCTCAGGCGGGAAAGCCGCGATTTTTTGGTGCCGTGGGAACCAACCTGGCCGCACGATGCGCTGACGCGCGGCGCATTTCGCCGACGCCTGCGCTATCACAACAGCGAATGGCGCTCGGGCAGCGGCGCGGCGTTCTTCATCTTCCACCGCACGGACGGACAGCTCGTCGGCGGCGTCACCCTGGCCAACATCCGCCGCGGCGTGGCGCAGACCGGCAGCCTCGGCTACTGGGTCGGGGCGCGCTACGCCAGGCAAGGCTTTATGACCGAGGGGCTCGGCCTTGTGCTCGATTACGCTTTCGAGACCATCGGTCTTCATCGGGTGGAAGCCGCCTGCCTGCCCGACAACGCCGCCAGCCAGGCGCTGCTGCAAAGGCTCAGATTCAGCCGGGAGGGCTATGCGCGCCAATATCTGCGGATCAACGGATCGTGGCGCGATCATGTGCTTTACGGCCTGCTGCGAGCCGACCACCGCGCGCAGCGCAACGCCGGCGCAGGACCGGCCATCCGTCAGGCGTGGCCGGCGTCGCCGGAGAGCTGAAAGGGAGAGATGCCGAGCTTGGCGATCGCCCGATCCCACTTGTTCTCGAGGTCGCTGTCAAAAACCAGGGCATCGTCCGGCGCAACGCTGAGCCAACCGTTGTCCTGCAGCTCGCCGTCCAACTGTCCCGGTCCCCAGCCGGCATAGCCCAGCGCCAGCAGGCTGTGCCTCGGACCGCTTCCGCCGGCCAGGTCACGCAGGATGTCGAGCGTCGCCGTCAGCGCCATGCCGCCGGTCACCCGCATCGAGGATTCGGAAAGGTAGTCGTCGGAGTGCAGCACGAAGCCGCGCGAGGTCTCCACCGGACCGCCGAAATGCACGCGAATTTCGTCCGCGTGTCCGGCTTTTTCGATCTCCAACTGGTCCAGCAGATCGGGGAAGGTGATCGAATCCACCAGCTTGTTCACGACCAGGCCCATGGCGCCTTCGGCGTTGTGGGCGCAGATGTAGACAACGGCCTTGGCAAAACGCGGGTCGGCCATGCCGGGCATGGCGACCAGAAGCTGTCCGGTCAGATAACCCTGTTCGCTCGATCCTGCTTCGGCCATCCCGACGCCACTCCTTTTGCTTCCCGGACCTGCAAGCGGCTGGCTCGCCGCTTCGCTCGGCGTCCGCCTACCAAAGCCTTGCTCCGCATGGCGGCCCGCTCATCATACGAACACGCCATTGTGACCGCTGCAAGGCGGCGGACTTCCATTATATATGACTTGCTAAGGCAATTGGGTAGACCACGGTAAGGTCTTGAGTGTGCGAGATATCCGACCATTTGTCGCTTGTGCTGCGCGGCGCAGGAAAGCAGCCTTCGGACACCACCTTGCGGGAGCCGGCGGATTGAGAGCAATAGGCGAGCCAAGAGCAAAGCAGGCGGCCACACGGCGCGGCTTTCCGGCAGCCGTGGCAGCGGGAGTCCTGACGGTCCTGCTTGTGGCGGTGCTGGCTTTTTCCGCCGCATCCGCGCTTCTGCCGGCGCAGGCCGCCGCCGATCGCCCGGCCGCAGCCGGCCCCTGGGCGGAGAACGGCGAGGGGCGCGTGCGGCTGATCGCCGCGCGCACCGGTCTTGGCCAGTCGCAGGACATCTTGCTGGGCCTGCACTTCCAACTCGTCGAGGGCTGGAAGATCTACTGGCGTTCGCCGGGTGATGCCGGCCTGCCGCCGGAGGTGAACTGGGCGCAGACGAAGAATCTCGAAACCGCGGAGATCGCCTGGCCGCTGCCGCACCGTTTCTCGCTCTTCGGGCTGGAGACCTTCGGCTATGGCGGCGAGGTCGTACTGCCGATCCGCGCCCGCGCTGCCGATCCGGGCCAGCCGCTCAGCATCGACGCCAAGCTCGACTATCTGGTCTGCGAGGAAATCTGCATTCCCCACACCGTGTCGCTTGGTCTTACCCTGCCGGCGGCCGGCGGCGGCGACGCCGGACGGCCCGCAGATTTGATCCGCGAGGCGCTGCAGCAGGTGCCCGGCGACGGCACGGATGTCGGTCTCAGGCTCGAGCGCGCCGTGCTGACCGGCGAGCCACGTCAGCCGAGCCTGCAGGTGGTGGCGCGCTCGCAAACACCGTTCGAAGCCGCCGACGTGATGGTGGAAGGCCCGCCCGGCTTCGGCTTCGGCAAGCCGGAGACCCGCATCGCCGACGGCGGCAAAAAGGCGGTCCTCACCCTGCCCGTGCATCAGGCGAGCAACGACAGAAGCGTGCTGGAGGGCAAGCCGATCACCCTGACATTGGCCGACCCGGCGCGCGGCATCGGCATGGAGGCAACCGTCATCGCGCGCCACGCGGAGGCCTCGTCGGGCGGCGAAGGCGGCCTGGCAACGCTGGCCGGGATGCTTGGCCTGGCGCTTTTGGGCGGCCTGATTCTCAACCTCATGCCCTGCGTGTTGCCGGTGCTTTCCATCAAGCTGCTCTCCGCGGTCAGCCACGGCGGCCGGGCCAGCGGCGAGGTTCGGCTTTCCTTCCTGGCTTCGGCGGCGGGCATCGTCACCTCTTTCCTCGTGCTGGCCGGCGGTCTGATCGCGCTGAAGAGCGCCGGGCTGGCGGTTGGCTGGGGTATCCAGTTCCAGCAGCCGGTGTTCCTGAGCGCAATGGCGCTGATCGTGACGCTCTTCTCGCTGAACTTGCTGGGCATGTTCGAGATCCGCCTGCCGGCAGGTTTGAACGACGCAGTCGCCGACGCGGGCGATCCGGCACATGGGCACCATCGACATTCGCTGGGCGGCGCCTTCCTGACCGGCGCCTTCGCGACCCTGCTCGCCACGCCGTGCTCAGCGCCCTTCCTGGGTACCGCCGTGGGCTTCGCCCTGTCACGCGGAACGGCGCAGATCTTGCTGATCTTCGCCGCGCTCGGTCTTGGTCTTGCGCTGCCCTATCTGGCGGTTGCCGCCGTGCCCCGGCTGGCCACCCGCCTGCCGCGGCCCGGGCCCTGGATGATCTGGCTGAAGCGCGTGCTGGCCCTGGCTCTGGCCGGAACCGCCGTCTGGCTGCTGAGCGTTCTGTGGCAGCAGTCCGGTCCAGCCGCGGCGCTGGCCGCTGCCGCGCTGCTCGCGGGCATCGGCCTCGCCTTCTGGCTGCTTGGCCGACAGCGCCAGCAGGGGCGTCGCGCCCTGCCGGCCGCCGTCGCCGTTCTGGGCGCGGCCGTGCTGGCCGTGCCGCTGCTCCTGGAACAGGGACCGAGCGGCAACCGCCTGGCCGAGGCGCAGCAAACGGACGGCTGGCGCACGCTGGACGAAGCGGCCATTGCCCGCCTGGTGAACGACGGCAAGGTGGTTTTCGTGGACGTCACGGCGGACTGGTGCATCACCTGCCAGGTCAACAAGCGGCTGGTGATCGACGACGGCGCCGTGCAACAGCGCCTGGAACGGCCGGACGTTGTGACCATGCGCGGCGACTGGACCCGTCCGAACGAAGAGATCGCCCGGTATCTGCGCGGGTTCGGGCGCTACGGCATCCCCTTCAACGCCGTCTACGGGCCGGGCGCGCCGGAAGGTGTGGCCCTGCCCGAAATTCTCAGCGTCGGCGCGGTGATGCGCGCCATGGACAAGGCTGCCGGCAATCAGCGGGCGCAAGCCGGCGGCGGCTAGGCGCGGACTTGCAGCGCGTCCGGGCCGGCCTATCTAGAAAGGCAGCCGGCGGGACGGCGCCGGACGACGCAGACTGCAGTCAAAAAGGGGGAACGAAACCCATGAGCATCCAGATTGGCGACCGCATCCCGAGCGTGAAGCTCAAGCACCTGACCGCCGAAGGTATGGAAGAGGTGAGCACCGACGATCTCTTTGCCGGCAAAAAGGTCGTGATGTTCGGCCTGCCCGGCGCCTATACGCCCACGTGTTCGGCCAAGCACATGCCCGGCTTTATCGATAAACTCGACGCCCTGAAGGACAAGGGCGTGGACGCCGTGCTTTGCCTTTCGGTCAACGATCCCTTCGTGATGAAGGCCTGGGGCGAGGATCAGGGAGCCTCCGGCAAGGTGGACCTTTTGCCCGACGGCAACGCCGAACTGACGAAAGCCATGGGTCTGGACTTCGACGGCTCCGGCGCCGGCCTTGGCACGCGCAGCAAGCGCTTCGCCATGGTCGTGGAGGACGGCGTGGTCAAGCACGTCGCCGTCGAGGACGCGCCCGGCGGGATGGAGGTCTCCAGCGCTGAGAAGGTGCTGGAAGCGCTTTGAACCTATAGCCATAGGATCGGCAAGTGAGGCGGCGGCTCGGACGAGCCGCCGTTTTAATTTGGCGCACACGGTTCCTAACAACCGGTGCCAGCGGCTAGGCTAAGCACGATCGGTTGGAGGCACTACCATGGCTGGGCGGAAAACGATCAGGCTGTTCCTCTGCGGCGACGTCATGACCGGGCGCGGCATCGATCAAATCCTGCCGCATCCAGCGCCGCCGCAGCTCTTCGAGCCCTTCGTAACCTCGGCCACCGACTATGTGCAGATCGCCGAGCGCCAACACGGCGGTATCCCGCGCGCGGCCGAATGGACCTACGTCTGGGGCGCCGCGCTGGAGGAGTTCGCCCGCATGCGCCCCGACGCCCGCATCGCCAACCTGGAGACCGCCGTCACACTGAGCGAGGACGCGGCTGACAAGGGCATCAATTATCGCATGAACCCGGCCAATGTGGAGGTGCTGACAGCAGCGCGGCTGGACGCCTGCACGCTCGCCAACAACCATG
>JAWVYK010000049.1:0-13644 GCA_033722755.1 Rhodovibrionaceae bacterium
GCAAAGGGTGCGGGGTAGTAATCGCGCCTTGCCTTTTCGCGAGTCTTGCGCTGGATCACCTGCGCGGCGATCGCGCGCGCGGGCGCGCTGTTGGACAGCCTGATCTTCCAGTCCTTGTGCGGCGGCGCAAAACCATTGGCGATGGCGCGCCGGGCCGCGGCCTCCAGGTGGCGTTCCGGCTGCACGTCGTCCACGAAGCCCAGCTTTTTCGCCTTGCGGGCGTCGTTGATCTTGCCGGTCAGCATGGTCTGCATGGCGCTGGGCGCAGGGATCAGGCGGGTCGAGCGCGCGGTGCCGCCGAAACCGGGATGGATGCCGAGATTGACCTCGGGAAAGCCCAGCTTCGCGTCATCACGGGCCACCCTGTGCCGGCAGGCCAGCGCAAGTTCCAGGCCGCCGCCCAGGCAGGCGCCGCGGATTACGGCCACGGTCGGGAAGGGCAGAGCCTCGAAGCCGTCGAGGATGCCATGCACGCGCTCCAGCAGCTCCCTGACCTCGCCGGGATCATCCAGGCCCTGAAACTCGTTCACGTCGCCGCCATAGACGAAGTGGTCGTCCTTGCCCGAAGTGAGGATCAGGCCCCGCGGGCGGTCCTTCTCCAGCTCCTCCACGATTTGTCCGAGCTCCTCCAGCACCTCGCGGCCGAGGGTGTTCGCGGACTTTTCCCGGTCGAGGTAGAGCGTCTCAACGCCCTCGGCGTCGCGCTCGCTGCGCCAATGCTTGATCTTCTCCGGGACAACGCGGTTGTGCTCGGTTTTGCCCTCCGCGTCTTCCGGCCGAACATGGATGTCGTGGGCCATCGGGTCCTCGTCAGGCTGTTTCCAGAAGCAGCGCGCCACCCTGGCCGCCGCCGACACAAAGCGTGGCGATGCCGCGTTTGGCCTTGTTGCGCTTCAGCACGTGCAACAGGTGGAGGGTAATCCGGGTGCCGCTTGTGCCGACCGGATGGCCCAGGCTGATGGCCCCGCCGTCGACGTTCAGCCGGGCGTGCGGAACCTCGCCCAGCGGCTTGCGGCCAAGAACCTCCTCGCTGTGCCTTTTCTCGCGCCAAACCGCCAGACAGGAGAGCACCTGCGCGGCGAAGGCCTCGTTGATCTCCCAGTAGTCGATATCCTTCAGCTTCAGCTTGCGGCGCTCCAGGATCGGCGTGCTCGCCATCACCGGACCGAGACCCATGACGCTGGGGTCGAGCGCCGCCCACTGGCTGTCGACGACGCGGCCCATCGGCTCCAGGCCGTGGCGCTTGACCGCGTCGTCCGAGGCCAGGAGCGTCCAGCAGGCGCCGTCGGTGATCTGCGAGGAGTTGCCCGCCGTCACGTTGCCGTAGGGCCGCTCGAAGGCGGGTTTCAGCTTTGCCAGGTCCTGCATGGTGTTGTCGGGGCGCACGCCATCGTCATGCTCGTAGGCCTTGCCCTTGGTATCGAAGATCGGCTCGACCTCCGGCAGGCCGCCGTCGTCCTGCTGCGCCGCGGCGAGGCGGCGGTGGCTTTCCAGGGCAAAGGCGTCGGCGGCTTCCCGGCTGATGGCGAAGCGGTGAGCCAGCACTTCCGCAGTCTGGCCCATGTTCAACTCGACCACGGGGTCGGTCAGCCCCTCCAGCAGCCCGATCACGGGGTTGAGCATCGCGCCAAGCGGCAGCTTCGCAAAGGCCGCGAGCTTCGCACCGGCGGTTTTCGCGGCGTTCATCTGCGCGAACCAGAGCACCGCCTGGCGCCGGTACATCAGCGGAACCTGGCTGAGCGCCTCCGCCCCGCCGGCCAGCACCAGCTCCGATCGTCCGTCGGCAATGTCTCTGTACGCCGTTTCGATGGACTGCATGCCCGAGGCGCAGTTGCGCTGGACCGTCCAGGCAGGCACGTCCTTGCGGATGCCCATGCGCAGCGTCGCCACACGGCCCGGATTTGCCTCTCCGGGCAGCGGCGCGGCGCAGCCCAGGATCACATCGTCGATCTCGTCGGTCTCGAAGGGCTGGCGGGCCAAAAGCGTGCGTCCGGCGGCGACCGCAAGGTCGACCGGCGTGAACGGCCCCGGCTTGCCGCGCGCCTTGAGGAACGGCGTGCGCGTTCCGTCGACTATCCAGACTGGGCGGCGACCTTCGGCGCTTCCTTCATTTCTTCTTGCGGCGATGGTTTCTCTCCTTTCGCCAGTTCCTCGGGCGCGAAGTCGTCGACCCGAATGACCTTCCGGGCCAGTTCGCGCGCGCGCTCGATGCGTTGCCTCTCGTCCTCGGAGATCGTGCCCTCGCTGACAGCGGCCTGCAGATCCTTCGTTCCGGCCTTGTCCAGCCGCTTTTCCAGATCCTCGGTATCCACGGCTGCGCTCAAGGCGCGTTCCAGCACGCCGAGCGGGCTGTCGTCGTCGTCTTCTGCGGGCGCGTAGATGCCGGCCGTCAGCCGGTTGCGGGCCTCGCCCGGCTGCGTCAGAACGTCGGCGGCGGCCGTCAGCAGATGGTCGCCGGGCTGTTGGACCCAGCGGCCCCAGGGGAAGATGATGCGGCGCAGCCACCAGCCGGCGGCCCGCCCTGGGAAATTCTCGAGGATCTCCTCCAGCCGGCGCTGGATGGCGTGCAACTCGCGTTCCACGGCGTAGCGAACCACCGGTTCGTCTTCAGATATCTTGCCGTCCTCTTCCCAGCGCTTCAGCGTGCAGCTCGTCATGTAGAGTCCGGAAAGCACGTCGCCGAGGCGCGCCGAGATGCTCTCCTTGCGCTTGAGCGAGCCGCCCAGCAGGATCAGCGACATCTCCGAGACCAGCGCGAAGGCGGCACAGGCCCGGCCGAGCGTGCGATAGTAGGCGGCCATTTCCCCTGCGCCGTCGGGCACGGGCGCGGAAAAGCCGCCGGACGCGTTGCGGTGCCAGCACCGCCACCAGGTCGCCAGGTGATGTGTCAGATGACCGGCGAAGGCCGCGTCGAAGGCCTCCATGCCGGCGTCCTCATCCTCGTCGTTGGCGGCCTGGATTTCCTTCAGCAGCCAGGGATGGCAGCGGATGACGCCCTGTCCGAAGATCATCATGGAGCGCGTCAGGATGTTGGCCCCTTCGACCGTGATGCTGATGGGAAGGGAGTAGTAGGTCTGCGCCAGGTAATTGTTCGGCCCGTCGCAGATACCCTTGCCGCCGTGGATGTCCATGGCGTCGTTCATGTCGGAGCGCAGCCGCTCGGTGGCGTGATACTTCAGGATGGCGCCTACGATGGCCGGCTTCTCGCCCCTGTCGATGGCGCTGCAGGTCACGCGGCGGCAGGCGTCGAGCAGGTAGCAGTCGGCCGCGATGCGCGCCAGCGGCTCTTGCACGCCCTCGAACTTGGCGATCGGGATGCCGAACTGCTTGCGGATGCGGGCATAGGCGCCGGACGTGCGCCCGCAGAATTTGGCGCCGCCGGCAGAGACCGAGGGCAGCGAGATGGACCGTCCGGCGGCCAGGCAGTTCATCAGCATCTTCCAGCCCTGGCCGGCCATCTCTGGCCCGCCGATGATCCAGTCCAGCGGCATGAAGACGTCCTCGCCCTGGGTGGGCCCGTTCATGAAGGACTGCATGGCCGGCCAGTGCCGCCTGCCGGTGACGACGCCGGGCGTATCGGTCGGCACCAGCGCGACCGTCACGCCGAGATCTTCCCGCTTGCCCAGCAGGCCGTCGGGGTCGCGGAGCTTGAAGGCCAGGCCCAGCACCGTCGCCACCGGCGCAAGCGTGATGTAGCGCTTCGACCATGTGACCCGCATGCCCAGCGTCTTTTTGCCGTTCCACTCGCCTTCGCAGACGATGCCGCGGTCGACCATGGAGGCCGCATCCGAGCCCGCCTCCTCTGAGGTAAGCGCGAAGCACGGAATCTCCTCGCCCGTTGCCAGGCGGGGCAGATAGTGCTGCTTCTGCTCGTCGGTGCCGTAGAGCAGCAGCAACTCGGCCGGGCCCAGGGAGTTGGGCACCATCGCGGTCACCGCGGCGGTCAGGCTGCGGGTCGCCAGCTTTTGAATGACGCAGGAGTGCGCATAGGCCGAAAAGCCCATGCCGCCGTGCTCCTTCGGAATGATCATCCCGAAAAAGCCCTTTTCGCGCAGGAACGCCCAGACCTCCTCGGGAAGGTCGCGCAGGTCGTGGTTGATCGACCAGTCGTCCACCATGGCGCAGAGCTCTTCCACCGGGCCGTCCAGGAAAGCCTGCTCCTCGTCCGACAGCTCCGCCGGCGGATGCGCGGCCAAGTGCCTCCAGTCGGGGTTGCCGGAGAACAGCTCCGCATCCCACCAGACCGTGCCAGCCTCGATGGCCTCGCGCTCCGTCGATGACATGGATGGCAGCGCCTTGCGGGCGAAACGGTAGGCCGGCCCCGACAGCAGCTTGCGGCGCAGGGAGACGATGGGACTTTTCGATGCTTTGGTCTTTTCGGCCATCTGTTCGGCTCCGGTTCGCCGGTTTGTCGTTTCCGGCCTGTGCGGCGGGCCCGCGCGAATTCCGGGCTTAATGAATCAACGATATCACAAAGCTTCAGTTCGCGGCTTCGCGTGGCTTTGCGCCGGCGTCCGCCTTTGCCGTGAAACCAAGGAAAACGGCCAACTCCTCGCGCTGCGCCATGGCGTCCTGGTATCCCAGTTCGATCAGGTCGCTGCAAAAACCGGGGACGAACATCAAATAGCTCGGCAGGCGCCCGCCGGAATTCCAGGCGCCGATCCCGCGGAGCAGTCCACGGATGGTGACCGGCAAGCCGCCGGCGTGTTCCTTGGCCATGAGGCGGATATCGCGCGAAGGCCGCAGGACGTGGATCCCCACAGGCTTCAGATCGGTCTTTTGCCGCTGTTCCTCGGACATCAGCGACAGCGTCGCGTTCACCCGCTCCAGGCGTTCGATATCGGCGTTGAGGTTATCCATGAACAGGATATCCAGCAGGTAGCCGCCGATCTGGCCGATCGAGGGATAGGCGGGATGCTCCTCCGGCTGGTCGCGTTCCTCGTGGCGGACGCCGATGACGAGAATGCGGTCCGCGCCCAAGCGGATGGCCGGGCTGAGCGGCGCGTTCAGCCGCAGCGAGCCGTCGAAGAGGTATTCCGATTTCAATCGCGTGGCCGGAAAGACGAAGGGCAGGGCGGACGACGCCATCAGGTGCGCGATGTCGATGTTCTCGCGCATCCCGTCGCGCCGGGCGCGCTGCCACTCTTCGATCTCGGCGGCGCCCTGGAAGTAGGTGACCGCACGCGCGCTGGTGTAGCTGGAAACGGAAACCGCGAGCGCGCGGAGCGCCTCGTGCTCGATCGCCTCGTCGATCTTCGGCAGGTCGAGCTGGCGGGCGAGCAGCTTTTCCAGCGGTGCATTGCTGAGAAGCGATCTCGGGTTGGCGACGCCGAGTCCTCCAAACAGCAGAGCCATGGCCCAATGCATGCCGCAGGCGCAGAAATAGCCGACATCCGTCCGGTAGACGTCGCTGGCCCGCAATTCCCTCCAGAGCCCGACAAGATGATCGACGCCGGCTTTGAACTCGCGGGCATGGCAGGCCAGCGAGGCGCCGTTGATCGCGCCCACGGAGGAGCCGACGATGACAGGGAAGGGGTTCTCGTCGTGGGGCTGCAGTTCGGCTATGGCCTTCAGCACGCCGACTTGATAGGCACCGCGCGCGCCGCCGCCCGGCATCACCAAGCCCGTCAATCCGCCCTTCACCCTGGCTTCGGGCATGTCTTTCACCGCAGGTTTTCCGAGATGACGGACACGCGCTTCTCCCTACGTTGCACCTGTCCACACTAACCTATCTGGGGATTCGCGCCGCCCTTCTCAGCGCCCCGTGAAAAGAATTGACCGACGCGCGAGGGCAATCGCCGTCTCGAGGGATGCAGGCGCGCAAGCGACCCCCCAGATTGAGAGGCATAGGCCTGTCAGAGGCCAGGGAGCAACAGGATGATCGAGACACCGGTGCCTTCGAGCGACCTCGAAACCCATGAGGTCCGCAATCAGCCGGGCGAGCCCGACGATTTCGACGCGCTCGCCGCAAACCCGCCGCTCGAAGAGGCCTTGCGGGCCTTTTCCGCCGGCTGGGCGCGGGAGGCTATCGCGGACGTCGGCCGGCAGGTCGGCTCGCGGCATTTGCGCGGCCTTGCCGGCGATGCCAACCGCAATGCCCCGGAGTTGCACACCCACGACCGCTTCGGACGCCGAATCGACGTCGTTGAGTTCCATCCCGCCTATCACGAGCTCATGCGCCGCGTCTTCGCAAGCGGCGTGCACTGCCTGCCCTGGGCCGAGCCGCAGCAGGGTGCGCAGGTCGCCCGCGCGGCGCTCAGCTATCTATGGAACCAGTGCGAGAACGGCGTGTGCTGCCCGGTCGCCATGACCTTCGCCTCCATCGCCGCCTTGGAGCACGATGAGGACCAGAAGTCCCGCTGGGCGCCGCTGTTGACCAGCCGCGACTACGACCCTCGGCCGACGGGGGCAGGGAACAAGCGCGGCATCACGATGGGCATGGCTATGACCGAAAAGCAGGGCGGCTCGGACCTGCGTCAGACCCAGACCACGGCGCATCCGGCCGGAAACGCGAAGGGGCCGGGTGCGGAGTACCTCCTGACCGGTCACAAGTGGTTTTTCTCGGTGCCGATGAGCGATCTCTTCCTGACCCTGGCCCAGAGCGAGAGTGGTCTGTCGTGCTTCCTGGCGCCGGGCTGGCTCGACGACGGCCGGCGCAACGGGCTGCAAATCCAGCGTCTGAAGGACAAGTGCGGGAACCGGGCGAACGCCTCTTCCGAGGTCGAGTTTCGGGACTTGCGGGCCACCATGCTGGGCGAGGAAGGCAAGGGTTTGGCCACCGTCTTGCAGGCTGCGCATCTCACGCGGCTGGAGTGCGCCATCGGCTCGGCCGGCGTGATGCGCAACGCCCTGGTGCACAGCCTGCACCATGTGCAGAACCGCAGCGCCTTCGGCGCGCGGCTGATCGACCAGCCGCTGATGCGCAACGTCGTGGCCGACCTTGCGCTGGAATCGGAGGCCGCGACGTGGATGACGATGCGCCTGGCCCATGCGCTCGACCGCGCGGCGGACGACGAGGAGGAGAAGCTGCTGGCCCGCGTCGGCGTGCCGGTGGCGAAATACTGGATCTGCAAGCGCGCGCCCGCCTTCGTGGCCGAGGCGATGGAGGCGCAAGGCGGCAACGGCTATGTCGAGGAGGGCGTGATGGGCCGCCTATTCCGCGAATCGCCGCTGAACGGAATTTGGGAGGGAGCGTCGAACGTCATTTGCCTGGATGTGCTGCGCGCGCTCGGCAAAACGCCGGAAAGCGGCAAGGCGTTCCTGGCGGAGGCAAAGACCGCGAAGGGCGGCCATCCGGCGTTCGACCGGGCGCTTGCCTTGCTGGAGGAGGTCCTCGGCAACCTGTCCGACGATCCGCAAGGTGCGCGGCGGGCGGTGGCGCTTATGGCCCTGGTGTGGCAGGCGAGCCTGCTGCTTCGCCATGCGCCCGAAGCCGTCGCCGCGGCCTTCTGCGAAAGCCGCCTCAACGACCGCTGGGGCGTGTTCGGCACGTTGCCTGCCAGTGCGCAACTCGATGACATTCTCGAGCGCGCCTCCACGCTCTGAGCCTCTCTGCGCGGCCCGTACCTAGGCGCCGTCGCCGACACGGATGGCGATTTTTCCGATGTACGTCTTCTTCAGGAAGGCTTGCTGCGCGGCGCGAAGGTCCTTGAGGTCGAATACCTCGGCAATGAGCGGCCGGATGCGGTTTTCTTCAACGTAGCGCACGACATCCGGGAAGACGTTCTCCGTCTGATGGGTCGTTCCGTAGAGCGTCAGGTCGCGCAGATAAAGCGTGCGCAGATCGAGCTCCACAATGGGTCCGGCGATGGCGCCCGCAGTCACGTAACGCCCGCCGCGTGCCAGCGCGTCGATGATGTCCGGCCAGCGCGGGCCGCCAACGAGGTCGATGACGGCGTCGAAGCTCTCGGGCGGCAGCGGGTCGTCGCGCCCGATGGTTTCGTCGGCGCCGAGGTCCCGAAGGTCCTGCGCCTTGTCCGGGCTGGTCATGGCGACCACCCGTGCGCTCCTCAGCTTTGCGAGTTGCACGGCGGCGGAGCCGACGCCGCCGGAGGCCCCGGTGATCAGCAGACGGCCGCCTTTGATGCCGGCGCGCTGCAGCATGCCCTCCGCCGTCGAATAGGCGCAGGGGATTGAGGCGAGCTCGATATCCGTCCAGTCCGAGTTCACGGCGATAGCGTCCCGGGAGAAGGTCTTGGCGTATTCGGCGAAGCCGCCGTCGCATTCCGAGCCGAAGGTCCATGTCGCAAGCCGCCCGCTGCCCGCGCCGGTGGTCTGCAGCGGCCTCACCAGCACGCGCTCGCCGATACGCTCACGACTGACGCCTTGACCCACCTCGACGATGCGCCCGCAACAGTCCGCGCCCTGTATGCGCGGAAATTCTATCGCTGTGCCGGACCAGCCGCCGTCCGCATTCTCGGCGCTCTGAAATCCCTCCGCGGCGCCGGCGTCGGTTGCCCCGCGCACGGCCTTGGAATACCAGGCGATGCGCGTGTTGATGTCGGTGTTGTTGACGGCCGCCGCGCCCACGCGGATCAGCACCTCGCCCCGCCCCGGCTCGGGGATCGGCAGGTCCTCGCGCCATTCCAGACGCTCGAGGCCGCCGTGGCCGGTCAGGACGACGCCTTTCATCGTGCCTTTTTCGCCGCTCATTCGATGTTCTCCGCTCTCAGCAGTGATTCGGCGAGGGTCAAGGCCGCCACTCCCGCCTCAGCGCAGCCGCAGGTCACCGTCGCCGCCGTCTGACCTTCGTGAACCACGAACAGGGCATCGCCCAGCCGCCGACAATCCTCATCGCCGATGTCCGGCCATGCGCGGCGCAGACAGTCAGCGAAAAGCGCGCGGGTTTCCGCCTTCTGCCGCTTCACCGCCTCGCGGATCGCGTTGCTATCGGGATGTTCCGCCAGGGCATTGACGAAGAGGCACCCGTTGGGCGCGCGCTCCGCCATCCATGGCCTCAGGCGCCGGAAAACATGCAGAACCGGGCCGGCGCCCGGCCCCTCCGGCATGCCGCGTTGCAGCCATGCCAGGTAGCTTCGGTGCCGATGATCGAGCGCGCCCACCACCATCGCCTCGCGCGAAGGGTAGTGCCGGTAGAGCGTTCGCAGGCTCACCCCGGCGGCATCGCGCAGGGCGTCCACACCCGGCGCGGCGAAGCCCTCAGCAGCGAATGCCGCCTCCAGCCCTTCGGCGATTTTGTCGCTCGTGCGTATGGTCATGGAGTCTCATGTAGAACGATCGCTTTACCTTGCAAGCCCGCATCGCCGCCGCCCTTGGCGCAAGCGGAGCCATAAGCTATTCACACGGAACGATGGCAAAGGCGGACGAACAGGCGGAAAACGCCGCAGATCATGACTGCTTGTCCGGCGGCACCGCGCTGGTGACCGGCGGCGCCGGCTTCATTGGCGGCCATCTGGTCGCGGCCCTTGCGCAGCGCGGATGCCATGTGCGCAGTTTCGACCTGGCGGAAGAAACCGATGGCCGCGGACCGCAGGTGGAGCGCGTTCGCGGCGATGTGCGCGATCCGACCTCTGTGGACGCCGCCATGAAAGGCGTGACGGCGGTCTTTCACCTGGCGGCCAACGCCCAGCTTTGGGCGCGCGACAAGGCCGGCTTCGACGCGGTCAACCATCAGGGCACGGTGAATGTGCTGCGCGCGGCCAGCCGGGCCGGCGTGAAGCGCATCGTCCACACTTCGACCGAGGCCGTGCTGGTGGACCGGAAGGGCCGCCATATCGTGCCGCAGGGCGATGTGCACCTGGCGGAGATGCCGGGGCCCTATTGCCGCTCCAAGTACAGGGCGGAGGCCGCGGCGCGCGCGGCGGCGGGCGAGGGGCTGCCGGTGGTCATCGTCAACCCGACCGTGCCGCTGGGTCCCGGCGACCGGAACATGACGCCGCCCACGCGCATGCTCTCCGACTTCCTGGCGGGGCGCACGCAGGGGGTCTTTCTCGATTTCGCATTCAACGCCGTCGATGCGCGCGACGCCGCGCAGGGCCACATTCTGGCCGCGGAAAAGGGCCGCGTGGGCACGGGCTATGTGCTCGGCGGGCGCAATCTGCACATGGCGGAGTTTCTCAAGACACTGGAGACCGTGACCGGCCGACGGATGCCGCGCCGGCGCATCCCGGGCGCGCTGGCTCTCGGCGTGGCCGCGGTCAGTGAATTCGCCGCCGACCGCATTACGCGTCGGCCGCCATCGGCGTCTCTCACCGGCGTGCGGCTGGCCATGCGCGACATGCGTTTCGACGACGGACCGGCACGCCGAGAGCTCGGCTACGCCACCCGGCCGCTGGAGGAGACGCTGAAGGACGCCGTGGCCTGGCTGCGCGCGCGGCAAGAAGACTGATGCACGAGCGTTCTTACGACGCGGCGCTGCCGAGGCTGAATGCGCACAGGGCCCGCGCGGCCCCTTCGAGGCCGGCCAGTCCGTCGCGGTGTGCGCGCATCAGCGCAAGATAGTCCGGCAAGCGCCCCGGGCGCCGCAGAACATCCGCCAGCACCGGCCCCGGGCGGGCGTGGCCGTGTTCGTCGACGGCGGCCAGGGCGCCTTTCGGCACGGCCATGCCGGAGGTATCTGCGACGGCGCGCAGCACCAGGAAGCGCCGTTTGTGCCGGTGGCATGCCGCCGCCAACGCGTGGCTTTCCATGTCGACGATTCCACAGCCTGTGCGCGCCGCCAGCGCGCGTTTGGCCTCGACGGAATCCGCCGCGGCGTCGACACCCGCAACGTCTGCATCTGCGATCGCGAGAGCTGTGTCCTCGACTGCTTGCAAAAGTCTGGCGCGCAGTTCGGCGTCCGCCTCCAGCGCCTCGCCGCCGGGCGACAGAACGCGTCGCGGGATCACCGCCTGACCCGCGCCGAGCGCGGGGTCGAGCGCCCCTGCCAGGCCGAAGCTGACGCAGGCGTCGAGGTCCTTCGAGGCCAGCCTTTCGGCGTGTTCCGCGGCCATGGCGGCGCGCGCGGCGCTGCACGCGATGTCGAGCTTGGCGCCCGAAGCATCTGCGGCCCGCCGCAGAATGCGGGCTTCCGATGCCAGGCCGCAAAGGACGCCGAGCTCCATCACATGCCGTGAACCACGCGCTCGCTGTTCGCCTTGGAGAGGTTGCGGTATCGGGCCAGCGCCCAAAGGGGGAAGTATGCGCTGTAGCCGTGATACTTCAGATAGAAGACGCGCGGGAAGCCCACGCCGGTCCACAGCGATTCCTCCCACTGCGCGCCATCCCGCGGCGCCTCCAACAGATAATCGACGCCGCGCCTCACGACGTCGCTGTCGACCTCGCCGGCGGCCATCAGCCCCAGCAGAGCCCAGGCCGTTTGCGAGGGTGTCGACGCTTTGGCTTCACCGCGCCGTTCCAGCCAATAGGTCCCGCAGTCCTCGCCCCAGCCGCCGTCGGGCATTTGCCGGGCCTTGAGGTAGTCCACAGCGCGGCGGATCATCGGCGTGCCGGGGTCGAGACCCGCGGCGTTCAAGGCGCAGAGCACCGACCAGGTGCCGTAGATGTAATTGACGCCCCAACGCCCGTACCAGGAGCCGTCTTCCTCCTGCTCGCGCTCCAGGAAGGCAAGGCCCGCCTTCACCGCAGGATGATCGGCGCGGTAGCCGACCTGAATCAGCGCGCCGATGCAGCGTGCGGTGACATCCGAGGTCGGCGGATCGAGCAGCGCCCCATGATCGGCGAAGGGGATCGCGTTCAGGTAATAGTGCGTGTTGTCCACGTCGAAGGCGCCCCAGCCGCCGTTGCTGCTTTGCATGCCGAGGACCCAGTTGATGGAGCGTTCGATAGCGCCGCGGTAACGTTCCGGGTCGGCGCGGTGCAAGGCCATGATGATGACCGCCGTGTCGTCCAGATCCGGGTAGTAGTCGTTCCAGTATTGGAATGCCCAGCCAGACGGCGGCAGGTCCGGACGGCGCACGGTCCAGTCGCCCTTGACCTCCGTGATCTCGCGCTCGGCCAGCCAGTCGCAGGCCTTGAGGATATCCTCGCGCGTCTCCTCGGCGTCGGCCTCCATGAGCGCGTGCATGGCCAGCGCCGTGTCCCATGTCGGCGACAGGCAGGGCTGACAGTAGAGCGTGTCGCCCCTGTCCAGCAGCAGCTTCTCGACCGAGGCGCGCGCTGTTGCCCGGTCCTCGTGGTCGGGCGGATAGCCCAGCGCGTCGAGGGCCATCACCGCGTTCGCCATGGCCGGGAAAATACCTCCCAGCCCGTCCTCGCCGTTCAGCCGCTCGCGGATGAAGTCGACCGCGGCATCGATGGCCTTCTGCCGCCGGGCCTTCGGGAAACGCGGCTCGACGGACTTGAGCACCCCGTCCAAAGCCACAAAGCATTGGCCGAGAGCGGTTCCCGTCGAGTTGCGGATGAAGTCCTTCTCTTTTTCCGGCGGACGCACGAAAAGCTCGCGAATACTCACCGCGCGCGGATTGCGCGCCTGCGGCTTAAGCGCCATCAGGATCAGCAGCGGCACGATGACGGTGCGCGACCAATAGGAGACCTTGGACAGGTGGAAGGGCGACCACTCCGGCAGCAGCATGATCTCTGCCGGCATGCTTGGGACGGCCCGCCAGGGAACCTGCCCGAAGAGCGCCAGCGTGATCATGGTGAAGACGTTGACCTGTGCGGCTCCGCCCCGTGCCAGGACCAGCTCGCGCGCGCGGCGCATGTGATCAGCCTCGGGGTCGTCGCCCGCCAGCTTCAGAGCGTAATAGGCCTTGACCGTCGCCGAGATGTTGGCCTCGCCTTCGGGGAACAACGGCCAGCCGCCGTCCGCGTTCTGGATGGAGCGGAGATAGCGGGCCACCTTGGCGTCAACCTCTCCGTCCACTTCACCCAGGAAGTGGCGCAGAAGGATGTATTCCGAAGGGATCGTCGCGTCGGCCTCGAACTCGAAGATCCAGTGCCCGTCCGGGCGCTGCCGGTGGCGCAGGTCCGCATAGGCCTCGTCCACCGCTTGCTCCAGCCGCGTCCAAAGCCCGCCGGGCGCCGGTGGGCGGAGCGCATGATGCTCTGCAGTGACGGGTGAGGAAAGCCCATGGGCGCTCATGCGGCGGGCCTCCTTTGTGGACAGCGACTCGGGGCGGTCGTGAGCGGGCGGATCATGACAGAAGCTCCATCATCCCGCTACGGCCGTCGCCCGGCCGCGCCAGCTGTGTCTGCGGCCGGTCATGTGGGCCAGCGCCGAGTCGAAGGTCATCGCCGAATAGAGCAGGGCGGCCAGTGGCAGCGCGAGCCCGGTGACGACCGGCTGTCGGTAGAGCCTCAGCGTCGGCGCGATGGCGACCGCCATGAGCGCCCAGCCGAGCGCGCCAAGCGCGGCCAGCGCTGCGTTCGAATGCAGCGGCGCGCTGAGCAGGCTCGCCGGCGCCACGAGGTAGAGCAACGCCATTCCGGCGAGAGTTCCGGCCAGGGCCAGCGGCGAATAGCGCAGTTGGGTGTAGGCGCTTCGCGAGACCATGCGCCAAACGCTTTCCAGCGTGGCATAGCGCCGCAGGCTCCAGGCGCGGTCCGTGAGGCCGAGCCACAGCCGCCCGCCCTCGGGCCGGGCGCCGTCGCGCACGGCCCGGGCAAGCGCACAGTCGTCGATGATCGCGCCGCGTATCGCTGCGAAGCCTCCGGCGGCCTCCAGTGCGTCGCGGCGCAGCAGCA
>JAWVYK010000050.1:0-13573 GCA_033722755.1 Rhodovibrionaceae bacterium
ACACAGCCGCCCGCCGCCGCAGCCGTCCGCCGCGCCGGGTCGTTGACCCAGGCGAAGGGATAGAGCTTGCGGAAGAAGAAGACGAATGGCGGGATCAAAAGGCGGCCCCAGAAGCCCTCGCAGTTCAGCATCACCATGAGCGAGGCGAGGTCGAGCCAGTCCGCCTCCGCCTTGGCGATCAGCCGGCGCAGATTGCCCGGGTCGTGCCGGATGTCGGCATCGCTCAGCCAGAAATAGCGGCTGTGCGGGCACTGCCCGGCGGCGCGGCGGGCGCCTTGCTCCAACGCCCAGACCTTGCCCTGCCAGCCCTCCGGGAGGTTTTCGCCGCTGACAATCTCCAGATCGCGCGCGCGGCCGTCACCGGCGGCTCTTGCCAGCGCGGCGGTGTCGTCGCCGCGCCCAACGTCGACGACGATCACCGAAAGCCGGCCCGGATAATCCTGATCCAGAAGCGAGCCGACCGCCGCTTCGATGGTCTCGGCCTCGTTGCGCGCGGGCACCAGGGCGACGACCTCTGGCCAGCTTTCGCGGTCATGCGCGGCCTCCGGCAGCAGCGTGTTGCGCCAGAAACGGCCGCGCAGGCTCAGTAGTGCGATCCAGGCCAGCGCTGCGCAGATGGCCAAGGCCGTGGCTAGGATCTCCAACAACGAACCACTCCCCGCCCGCAAGGCTTTCCCACGCGACCTATTTTATAGAACACCGCCGCCGCCGCAAATGCGGCCTGAACTGTGCGTTCATGGGTCGACCCGACGAACCTCATGTGCCTTCACCGTCTCCCACCCACTGCAACGCCTACGCCGCCTCACGCCCGTGCGGTGGCGGCGGCGTCCTCGTTGTAGCCGAGCGCGGCCAGCGCGGTGGCGAGGATGTGCCCGGCGGTCAGCCCCGCGGCCTCGTACTGCCGGTCCGGCTTGTCGTGGTCGATGAAGAAGTCCGGCAGGCACATCGGCCGGAACTTCAGCTGCCCGTCCAGCAGCCCCTCGCCCGCCAGGAAGTGCACCACCTGCGTGGCAAACCCGCCGATCGCCGCCTCCTCGACCGTGATCAGCACCTCGTGCTCGCCCGCCAGCCGGCGCACCAGATCCGCGTCCAGCGGCTTGGCAAAGCGCGCGTCGGCCACCGTCGTCGACAGCCCGCGCGCCTCCAGCTGCTCCGCCGCCGCCAGGGCCTCGCCCAGGCGCGTGCCGTAGGACAGGATCGCCACCTTCGTCCCCTCGCGCAGGATGCGCCCGCGGCCCACCTCCAGCGCCGCCCCCTTGGCCGGCAGCTCCACCAGACCCGTCGCCTCGCCGCGCGGATAGCGCAAGGCCGAGGGCCGGTCGTCGATCGCCACCTGTGTGGCCACCATGTCCATCAGCTCCGCCTCGTCCGCCGCCGCCATCAGCACGAAACCCGGCAGACAGCCCAGATAGCTCACGTCGTAGGAGCCCTGGTGCGTCACACCGTCGGCGCCCACCATCCCGGCACGGTCGATGGCAAACCTGACCGGCAGCGACTGGATCGCCACGTCGTGCACCACCTGGTCGTAGGCGCGCTGCAGAAACGTCGAGTAGATCGCCGCAAAGGGCTTGAAGCCCTCGCAGGCCAGGCCCGCGCAGAACGTCACCCCGTGCTGCTCGGCTATGCCCACGTCGAAGGCCCGGTCCGGAAACCGCTCGGCGAACTTGTTCAGCCCCGTGCCCGAGGGCATCGCCGCCGTCAAGGCCACAACGCGCTCGTCCGCCTCCGCCTCGGCAACAAGCGCGCGCGCAAAGACCTGCGTATACTGCGGCGCCTTCGGCTTCGGCTTCGACTGCTCGCCCGTCACAACGTCGAACTTCGCCACCCCGTGATACTTGTCCGCGCTCGCTTCGGCCGGCGCGTAGCCCTTGCCCTTCTGCGTCACGCAGTGCACCAGGATCGGCCCCTCGTAGGGGTCGTCGCGCACGTTCTTCAACACCGGCAGAAGATGCTCGAGATTGTGCCCGTCGATCGGACCCACGTAGAAAAACCCCATCTCCTCGAACAGCGTGCCGCCCGTCAAAAGACCGCGCGCATACTCCTCCGCCCGCCGGGCCGCCGTCTGGAAGGCCCGCGGGAAACGCTCCGAAAGCTCCTTGCCCAGGTGGCGCACCGAGCGATACGACTTCGACGACAACAGACGCGAAAGATACGCGCTCATCGCCCCCACAGGCGGCGCGATCGACATGTCGTTGTCGTTCAAAATCACGATCAGGCGGCTGTTCATCGCCCCGGCGTTGTTCATCGCCTCGTAGGCCATGCCCGCCGACATCGCCCCGTCGCCGATGACGCAGATCACGTCGTTGTCCCGGCCCGCCAGATCGCGCCCCACCGCAAAGCCCAGACCCGCAGAGATCGAGGTCGAGGAATGCGCCGCCCCAAAGGGATCGTAGACGCTCTCCTTGCGGCTGGTGAAACCCGACAAACCCCCGCCCTGGCGCAAGCTGCGGATGCGCTCGCGCCGCTCGGTCAGGATCTTGTGCGGATAGCACTGGTGGCCGACATCCCAAATCAGACGGTCCGAGGGCGTGTCGAAGACGTAGTGCAGCGCAACCGTCAGCTCCACCACACCAAGTCCCGCACCCAGATGGCCCCCCGTCACCGAAACCGCGTCGATCATCTCCGCGCGCAGCTCGTCCGCCAGCTGGCGCAACTCGCCCTCCGACAGAGCGCGCAAATCCTCAGGGCAACTCACCCCGTCCAACAGCGGCGTCTTGCTCATCGTCACACATCCATCCCTTTGTTCGCGTTCGCGCCCAGCCTTGTCCGGTCGTCAGGAACGCCGCTCAACCACGAAGCGCGCCACGTCTCTCAGCGGATCGGCGCGGCCGCAGAAGCCGGCAAGATACCCAACCGCCGAATCCGCAAGCTCGCCGGCGCGCCGGCGCGCGCCCTCGACGCCCAGCAGGTCGACGAACGTCGCCTTGCCGGCCGCCGCGTCCTGGCCGACGGGCTTGCCAATCTCCTTCGCATCGCCGGCGATATCGAGCAGATCGTCGGCGATCTGGAAGGCCAGCCCCAGATCGCGGGCATAGCCTGCCAGCGCGGCTTCGGCATCCGTGCCGGCCTCGGCGAGGACCGCGCCGGCGGTTGCGGCGAACCCGATGATCGCGCCGGTCTTCAGGCGCTGCAGCTCGGCCACGTCCTCTTGGGAGAGATGGACACCATGATGCTCGGCGGCAATATCGATCATTTGTCCGCCGACCATGCCCTCGGCCCCCGCCGCCGCGGCCAGCCGCGCGACGAGATCTGCGCGTACCGCGCCTTCTGGGTGGGTTTCCGCCGCGGCGAGGACGGCGAAGGCCTCGGTCAGCAGACCGTCGCCCGCAAGTATCGAGGTCGCCTCGTCGAAGGCCTTGTGCACACTGGGACGGCCACGGCGCAGGTCGCTGTCGTCCATGGCCGGCAGGTCGTCATGGGCCAGCGAGTAGCAGTGGACCATCTCCACGGCGGCGGCGGCGCGCAGGGCGCGTTCATCCGGCACGTCGAAGAGTGCGGCGCCCCTGACCAGGAGAAAGGGGCGCAGCCGCTTGCCGCCGCCCAGGCAGGCGTAACGCATCGCCTCGACGACGCGCCCGCGCGGACCCTCGACGGGCGGCAGCAGGCGTTCCAGCATTGCCTCGGTGGCCGCCGCCGTCTCTTCCATCTGTTGCGAAAGCGCGGACATGGAACGGCCGGCCCGGCTTATTCGACGTCCAGCGGCTCGGTCCCGACCTCACCGCCGGGGCCCAGCGTGATCTTGTCGATGCGCTCCTGCGCCTGCTTCAGCTTGTCCTCGCAGTGCTTCTTCAGGGCCGCTCCGCGCTGGTAGTTCTCGATCGATTCCTCAAGCTTCTCCTCGCCGCGCTCCAGGCGCTCGACGATGCCTTTCAGCTCCTCCAGCGCCTCCTCGAAGCTCATCTTTTGGATGTCCTCCGGGATGCTTTCGTCCTTGCTCATTGGATCGCCTCCCTCCGCTTGCCAGCCAGTCAGGTTTGCATAAGAGCGCGCACGTGGGCGGCTGTGCTCATCTTCAGGGCGTGCGGGTTGTAGCCGCCTTCGAGCGTCGAAACCACGCGCCCGCCGCAACTGCCGCGCGCCACATGCACCAACTGCGCCGTGGCCCAGTCGTAATCCTCCTCGTGCAGCATGAGCGAGGCCAGAGGATCGTCCTCGTGGCCGTCGAAGCCGGCAGAGATGAACAGGAAATCCGGCTCGAACTTGGCGAGCTGCGGCAGCACCGCGTCGCTCATCGCGCGGCGAAACTCCTCGGAGCCCGCCATCGGCGGCAGCGGAATGTTATGGATGTTGTTGTTAACGCCACGATCCTGCGGATTGCCTGTTCCGGGGTAGAGCGGGCTCTGGTGCGTCGAAAAGAGGCTGAGGTCGGGGTCGTTCCAGAACATCGCCTGCGTGCCGTTGCCGTGATGAACGTCGAAATCCACCACCGCAATACGATGCAGCCCGTGCTTCTCGCGCGCATGCAGCGCACCGATCGCCACATTGTTGAAGATGCAGAACCCCATGGCCCGCGCCGGTTCTGCATGGTGGCCGGGCGGACGCACGGCGCAAAAGGCGTTGTCCGCCTCGCCGGCCTGCACGGCGTCGACCGCGGCGCAGAGCGCGCCGGCCGCACGCAAAGCCGCTTCCCATGACCCGGGGCTCATCGCGGTATCCGCGTCGATCCCGGCGTGGCCGCTTTTCGGCTCCGTGGCCTCCACCTCGTCGATATAATCTTCGGGATGGCAGCGCGCGATCTGCTCGCGCGTGGCAAGCGGCGCCTCCCGATGCTGGAGATCCTTGAACTCCGGCGCATCCAGAGCGCTCAAGACGGCCTTGAGGCGGCTCGGATTTTCCGGGTGCATCCGTCCGGGATCGTGCTTGAAGCAGGCGGAATGCGTATAGAGAAAAGTCGTCATCCGTGCTCCCTGGGCGACCGTTGATTGGCTGTGCCTATGCCCGGAACCCATCCCGGTTCCAGGTGGCATAGCAGGCTTTTGGCTAGTGTTAACGCCGGTGAAGCAGCTTGACCACCGTTTCCTTGGAGCAACTTTCCAGGCGGGTCTTGGGCCGCAGGTTCCAAGCTCGCGCGGCCGACGCAATGGACGTCGGCCTTTGCGCAGTGGGCGCAGACACTGTAAAAGGCGCGCCGGCAGGCACCCAACCAACCGCTCAGGACAAGTCGTCATCGCGGAACTGGACAATCCGCCCCAAAAAAGTGTAAAAAAGTATATGCATTTATGTAATTATATAGCCCGGCCATATCGGTCGGGACATATTTTGCGACGCGTTTTGGCGTGGCCGCTGGCGGCCGTCGCGCTGATCGCCGTGGCGGCGCCGGCGCTGGCGCAGAACGGCGAGCCGGCTCTGGTGCGGGTGGACGAGGTGCGCGAGGTGCCCCTGTCGCAGAACGTGCCGGTCATAGGCCGGCTGGTGGCCCGGCAGGCCGGCAGCGTTTCTGCGCGGGTGGAGGCGCCGGTCAGGTCCTACCAGGTGGAGGTCGGCGACCATGTCCGCGAGGGGCAGCTGCTGGCCGTCCTGAACGACGCCATCCTGAGAGCCCGCAGTGCCCAGGCGGAGGCTGCGAAAAAGCAGGCCGAGGCGGCCCTATCGACACGGCAGGCGGAGCTTCGACTGGCCCGGCAGGCGCTGGCTCGTCTCGAGGGGCTGAAAAGTTCCGCCGCCTTCTCGCAGGCACGCTACGACGACGCCCAGCGGGAGGTCGAGATCGCCCGCGCTCGGGTGGAGGAGGCACAATCGGCGATCGCCGCCGCCCAGGCGGACTTGAGTCTGGCGAACATCCAGCTCGGCTACACTCGCGTGGAGGCGCCGTACGACGGTGTCGTCATGGCCAAGCAGAGCGAGACCGGGGCTTACGTGCGCGTCGGCGATCCGTTGGTCAGTCTGCTGTCCTATACCGACCTGGAGATCGAAGTGGGCGTGCCCTACAAGCGCGTGGCTGCGCTCGCTTCCGGCCAACAGCTCAGCTTCGAGCTGGCCGACGGAACGCGCCACAAGGCGCAGGTCCGCGCCGTCCTACCCGAGGAAAACCCATTGACGCGCACGCGCCGGGTGCGCCTCGTGCCGCAATTCGATGACACACCAGGCAACCTCGCCGCCGGGCAGAGCGCCACGGTTTACGTACCCGTTGGCGAGGAACGCGACGTGCTCAGCGTTCACAAGGATGCGATCGTGCAGCGCCGCAACGCCGACATCGTCTACATCGTGCAGGACGGCAAGGCGACCGCGCGGCCCGTTCGTCTCGGCGAATCCGTAGGCGAACGCTTCGAGGTGCTCGGCGGGCTGCAGGCGGGTATGCAGGCCGTCGTGCGCGGCAACGAGCGCTTGCGCGACGGGCAACCCGTCGAGATCGACACCTCCGGACAGCTGGAGCCGATCAGCGGCGCCGAGGAGCCCGAGGAGCCCAAGGCAAGCGGTGGCGAGCGTTCCCGCTCGTCGGCATCGGCAACGACCGGAGCCTCGTAATGCGAGGCCTGATCAAGCTTGCCATCGAGCGGCCGATCGCCGTCGTCGCCGCCGTCCTGATGGTGGTGATGTTCGGCCTGGTCGCTCTACAAGCCATTCCCATCCAACTCGCACCCGACGTCCGCCGACCGGTGATCACGGTGGAGACGAACTGGCCCGGAGCGGCGCCGGCCGAGGTCGAACGCGAGATCCTGAACCGGCAGGAAGAGGAGATGACGGGCCTCGAGGGGCTCGAGGAGATGACCGGCTCCGCCCAGACCGGCCAGGCGGAACTGACCCTGGAATTTCAGGTCGGCACCAATATGGACCGCGCCCTGCTGCTGGTCGCCAATCGCCTGGACCGGGTCAGCGACTATCCGCTGGAGGTGGACGAGCCGACACTGCAGACCTCCGGCAGCGAGGACAGCCCCATCGCCTGGTTCCTGGTGACGCGAACGGAAGGCAACACGCGGGCGGTTCATACATTCGGCGATCTCGTTGAGGACACGGTCAAGGACCGCCTGGAACGCGTTTCCGGCGTGTCGAACGTCAACATCTTCGGTGGCAGCGAGCGTGAGATCCACGTCATCGTCGAGCCAAGCTTGATGGCGCGCTACAACCTGACCGTCCCCACGGTGGTCGACGCGCTGCGCGTGGCCAGCGTCAGCACCTCCGCGGGTGACGTGGAGGAAGGCAAGCGCCGCTACGTCGTGCGGACCGAAGGCGAGCTCGACGAGATCGAGTCGGTAATGGCTGTTGTCATCCGCTCTTTCGAGGAGCCTGAGAGCGGCGCCGTCACCCGAGTGACCGTCGGCGACATCGCCGAGGTGAGATACGGTTTCCAGGATCCAACTGCGCGCATTCGCATCCTGGGCGAGCCGTCGATCGCCCTCAACGCCGTGCGCGAGACCGGCGCCAACGTGATCGAGACGATGGAGGGCATCCGCGAGGCGGTCGATGAGCTGAACCAGTACGCCATGCCCAGCGCCGGTCTCAAGCTGCGCCAGGTCTACGACGAGACGGTCTATATCAACTCATCCATCGAGCTCGTCCGCCAGAACATCTGGGTCGGCGGCACGCTGGCTGCCATCGTATTGCTGCTCTTCCTGCGTTCGCTGCGCGCAACGCTGGTCGTCTCGCTGGCTATCCCGGTTTCGGTGATCGGCGCGTTCGTGGCCATGGCGGCGCTCGGCCGGTCGATCAACGTAATCTCGCTGGCCGGGCTCGCGTTCGCCATAGGCATGGTTGTCGATGCGGCGATCGTCGTCCTGGAGAACATCTACCGCCTGCGCGAACGCGGCTATTCGCCGGCCCGGGCGGCCTTCCACGGCGCCTCTCAAGTCTGGGGCGCGGTGCTGGTCTCGGCCCTGACGACGGTCATGGTCTTCATCCCGATCCTGACCATGGAGCTGGAGGTCGGGCAGCTGTTCCGCGACATCGCGGTCGCCATCTCGGTGGCCGTGACGCTTTCGCTGATCGTCTCGGTGACGGTGATCCCCGCACTGTCGAGGCGCCTGCTGGGTTTCGGCGGGGATAGCGGCACGAGCTCCGAGCCAAGCGTCACGCGCCTGAGGCTGCCGGGGATCGACCATTTCGCCGACTATTTCGTGCGCGCCGTCATGGCGTTCCAGCGCAGCGTCGTGCGCAACAAGTTCGTGGCGATCTTCGTGGTCGCAGCGGTGACCGTGACCGCAGGCGCGGGCGCTTGGCTGGCGTTGCCGAAACTGGAATATCTGCCCGAGGGCAACCGCAATCTGATTCTCGGCGTGATCATACCGCCGCCGGGCTACAATCTGGACACCACCTTCGACATCGCCCGGCAGATCGAAGAGGAGATCAGGCCGCTGTGGGCCAGCGTCTCCGGACCGGAGCCCGAGGAAGGAGGACCGCCGAAAATCGAGCGCTTTTTCTTCGTCGCCACGCCCGCGCGGACTTTCGTTGGCGCCATCGCCGTGCAGCCGCAGCGCGTGGCCGAGCTAATCCCGGTGTTGCGCGGCCCGGTGTTCCGAGAGCCCGGGACCTTCGGCTTCATCAACCAGCCCTCGATTTTCGGCCGCGGCATCGGCGGCGGACGAAAGATTGAACTGGATATCTCCGGCCAGGACCTCGAGGACGTGATCGGCGTGGCCCAGGAAGCGGCCGGCATCGTCACCCGGATCCTGCCCTTTTCCGAGGGAAACCAGTTGCGCCCCAATCCGGGCCTGGAGCTCGGCGCGCCGGAGCTGCGCGTGTTTCCCGACCGGCTAAAGCTCGCCGACAACGGGGTGAGCGCGCGCGAGCTCTCCGACACGGTCGACGCCTTCAACGACGGACTTCTGGTCGATGAAGTGACCGTGGGCGTGGAGCGCATGGACCTCGTGCTCAAAGGGCCGGAAAAAAACGTCGACCGAACCCAGGGCATCGGAAACCTGCCGGTCGTCACCTCCTCGGGCGAAATCCTGCCGGTGGACGCGCTGGCCCGGGTGCACCTGACCGCGGGGCCGACGGAAATCCGTCATCGCGAACGCTTCCGCACCGTGACCCTGGAGATCCGCCCGGCCGCGCAGCTGCCCCTGGAAGCGGCGGTGGAGTTGCTGGAGAGCGAAGTCATTCAGCCCCTCACCCAGCAGGGCCTGCCGCCCGGCGTGCGGCTCAATATCTCCGGCACGGCCGACAAGCTCAGCCAGACCTGGGACGCCATGGTCCTGGACCTGGCCCTGGCCGTCGTCATCGTGTTCCTGGTCATGGCCGTGCTGTTCGAGAGCTTCATCTATCCGCTGATCATCCTGCTGGCCGTGCCGCTGGCCGCGGCGGGCGGCGTGGCCGGCCTGGCGGCGCTCAACCTTATGGTCTACCAGCCGCTGGACATGCTGACGCTTCTCGGTTTCGTCATCCTGATCGGCATCGTCGTGAACAACGCGATCCTGCTGATCCACCAAACGCTCTATCTAATCCGCGAGGAGAACCTCGAGCCGGCCAATGCCATCCTGGAAGCCACGCGAAACCGCATCAGGCCCATCTTCATGTCGACCTTGACCTCGGTCTTCGGAATGCTGCCGCTGGTGATTTTTCCCGGCGCCGGCTCGGAGCTCTACCGGGGCCTGGGATCGGTGGTCGTCGGCGGCCTGGCGCTTTCGGCGGTGCTGACGCTGCTGGTGGTGCCGCCCATGATGGCGATGCTGGTCGCGCCACTGGAAGGGCGGGCAGCCAAGCGCGAGCGCGACGAGAGCAAGCAGACCGACGCGCTGCCGGAGCCGGCGCCCGGCGAATAACGACGCCTGGTCCGCGGCGCCGCGGGCTCTCTAGCTGTCGCGCTTGCGGATTCGAAATACGAAAAGCCCCTCGTCCTCACGGCTTTCCAGGAGTTCGTCGCCTGTCGTCTCGCAGAAGTTCCGGAAATCCTCCACCGAGGAAGGGTCGGTCGCCTGCACCTCGAGGATTCCCCCGGAATCTATCTGCTTCATTGCCTTGCGAGCCTTGAGAACCGGCAGGGGACACTTCAGGCCGCGTGCATCAAGATAGTGATCGGACACTTCGACTACTCCGTTCCGGACAGGTCCGTTTTACATTATTTCTGCGGGTATTTTTGCTCATTTCTCGATTTTTACATGAACGATTCGTTACATTCCGCTTGACCCATTGCCAGCAAGGGTAAATTCTAAGCTAATGAATTACTCTCTAATGGAACAGGGCGCCGACGAGGCAAGCCGGCTTTTAAAGGCCATGGCGAACGAGCGGCGCCTGCTCATTCTCTGCTATCTCGCTGAAGCCGAGCATTCCGTCGGCGAACTGGCCGAGCGCGTCGGGCTCAGCCAATCCGCGTTGTCGCAGCATCTGGCGAAACTGCGCGCGGACGGCCTGGTCGAGACGCGGCGCGATGCGCAAAACATTTTCTACTCCCTGTCGGGCAAAAACGTGAACCGCGTGCTCGACGTCCTGCACGATATCTATTGCGAGCCGAGTTGACGGCTACGCCGCCTTCCCGCCTGCACGCGCGCCCAGAGCCGCCCAGACAAGCACGAGCCATCCGGCAAGGTAGCTGAGACCTCCAAGGGGCGCCACCGCTCCAAGGCCCGTCCACGGCGTCAAAGCGAGCGCATAAAGCGTTCCCGAAAACAGGATCATCCCTGCAAAAAACAACGCCGCAGCCGCCATCAGGACGCGGCGCCTATGCGGCAAGACGCCGGTGAGCGCGGCGGCCCCCAGGGCGGCCAAGGCGTGATACATCTGGTAGCGCGCGCCCGTCTCCAGCCACTGCATCGATTGGGCGTCCATCTGGGCGCCCATCCCGTGCGCGGCGAAAGCGCCGACGCCGACCGACACGAAACCGCCGAGCGCGGCCAGAGCGATACAAAGTCTCACAACCATGCCTTTCTTCTCCCACCGTGCGGCCGGGTGGTCCGGCGGCCATTCTGGTCGGTTGCAACACGGTTTCCGGCCATGGCCGGCTGCTGTAAGTCTTGGAGCCGGCGCGTGCAAGTCAACTCCTGCTGCGCGCTCCACGCGTGCCGTCATAAACCAGACATCCGGAAGCGGACGACAAGGTGAGCGGATCGACCTCTCCAAGCGATACTCCGATTTCGGGCCGGCGCGCCGCGTTGGCCACGGTGATGGGCGCGGTGGCGATTTTCGGCCTCACGCTCGGGCTCAGCTATCCCTTGCTCTCCGTCGTGCTCGAGCAGCGCGGCACCTCGGGCTTATGGATCGGGCTGAACAGCGCGATGACGCCGCTGGGCTTCATCCTCGGCGCGCCGCTGGTCACCTGGCTCGGGCGCAGATTGGGCGGCTGGTGGCTCCTGCTGATGGGCATGGCGGCCACGGCGCTGTTCCTGGCCGGCCTGGGATCGACAGAGTCCCTGGCGCTTTGGTTCCCGCTGCGCCTCGGGCTCGGTATCTCGATCAACATGCTCTACATCGTCAGCGAGACCTGGATCATCCTGCTGGCCCCGGCAGGCAGCCGCGGGCGCATCCTGGCGGTCTACACGACGCTGCTGTCCATCGGATTCGGCACGGGCCCGGCCATCCTGGCCCTCGTGGGCAGCCAGGGCTTTCTGCCCTTCGGCATCGCCATCGCCGCCATCGTGCTCGCGGCCCTGCCGCTCATTCCGGCGCGCCGATTCAGCCCACGCTTCGAGGACAGCACGGCCGGCGCGGTCTTCTCTGTGGTGCCCTACATGCTGGGGCTTCTGGCGATCATGTTCACGCTTTCGGCCTTCGACAGCGCGACGCTCGCGCTTTTGCCGGTCTACGGGCTTCGCACCGGCCTCGGTGAGGCCGCCGCGGCCATGACGCTCACCACCCTGGTATTCGGCAACATCGCCCTGCAATACCCGATGGGATGGCTGGCCGACCGGATCGACAAGCGCAAGGTGATCGCGCTCTGCGCGGCGGTCGGCTTGACTGGCGCCCTGGCGCTCTTGTGGCTGGTCGGCCATTGGATGCTCTGGCCGGTACTGTTTGTCTGGGGCGGCATTACCTTCGCCGTCTATCCTGTGACACTGGCGCTGCTAGGCGAGCGATTCGCGGGCGCCAGCCTGCTGGCGGGCAACGCGGCCTTTTCGATGATGTGGGGCCTGGGCGGATTGGTCGGCCCGCCGGTGGCCGGCGGCGCAATGGAAATCTTCGGACCGCCTGGTCTGCCGCTCGTCCTGGCCGCGATCTGGGGCGCCTTCCTGCTGAGCCGCCTGGCGCGCCGCAGGGACAGAACCGGCGAGCATTGACGTTCACGCCTTCGGCCCAGGCCCGACGCTCCCCCGCGAGACGGCACGCGGCATTTTTATGAGATTTTTGCCGGGCGACCCATTTCCGAGCGAAGATAATACAACTATATGGTTTGTACGCCTGGGTGGCAGAACCACCAGAAAGACAGTCCTGAGGTATGGAGGCATGACGCGCAAGCGCAAAACGTCCGGCCGCAAGAGTTCGGCGACGGGCCATCTTAATCCGGACCGGCAGCAGGCGCGTATTCCGCCGCACCTCGACAGCCTCATTGGCGAAAGGCTGCGTCGTCGCAGGGTGATGCAAGGCCTAAGTCAGGAACAACTGGCCCGAAAGCTCGGTGTCAATTTCCAGCAAATTCAGAAGTACGAGCGTGGCGCCACGCAGATCGGCGCTGCCCGACTCTACCGCCTGTCCGATGCGCTCGACACGCCGATCTCCTATTTCTTCGCGCCGACAGGCAACGAGGACGAGCCCGGAGTCGCGGCCGGCGGCGACGCCTTGCACGCACAGTTGAGCGAACGGCGCACGATCGAATTGATCCGCGCCTTTGGCCGGATAGATGACGAGGAAATCAGCCGATGCATCGTCGAACTCGTGCGCGGCATGGCCGGCGACCTGTCGAGGCGGAAGTCACGCGGGCAGGCCGTGAAACGACCGTGAAATTGCTGCTTCGCTTGCGGCGGCGGGACGATTAGGCTCCCGCTTATGAATGCGGAATCGCGAATTGCCTGCAACCCGGAGGCCGGCCACTGGCCCTGGCGCATCGGACCGGAAGACCTCGCGCTCGCCCTGCCCCGGCTTGCCGAGGAGGATGCGCTTTCGCTGCCGCTGCTGCGCGAGGAGGACGCCGCCCACCTGATCGACGAAGCGCCACGGCTGGAATGGCGCCAGGCGAAGCCCGTCGTCGGAGAGGGTGAGCGAAGCGTCCAGCAGGACTTCCAGTTGACCATGAGCTTTCCGGACGACTCGCTCTACCGCGTTTTTGCGAAGGGTCTGGAGAGGCTGCTGCACGAGGCCCTGGATCTCATGGCCGATCCGCCGATGCCGCCGGTGCCGCTCAACGACATGATCCTGCAGGACTATCCCGTTGGATCGGTGGGCATCACGCCGCATCGGGACCACATCAGCTATCGCTATCTGGTGGCGATCGTGGTGCTGCGCGGCGCCGGGCGCTTTTTCGTATGCGAGGACCGCAGCGGTCGCGATGCCCGCGAAATACCGGCCGAGGCGGGTTCGCTCGTGCTGATGCGCGCGCCCGGCTTCGCCGGAATCGAGACGCGCCCCTTCCATTTGCTGCGCGAGGTCAGCGCCGACCGCCTGGCCTTCGGGCTGCGCTACGATTCCCGGGCCGACGGCGGAGCCGATTGACGTGGCCGGGACCGCGACCCCGCTACTCAGCATCCGCCGCCTGTCCCGGAACGGCATCCAG
>JAWVYK010000051.1:0-13515 GCA_033722755.1 Rhodovibrionaceae bacterium
GCACATGGCGGGCCCGGTTTCGGGGCGGCCCTCCGCCGGACCGCGGGCGCACACCGGCTAGATACGACCACGTCTTCTTGCGGATTTGGGTTGGCGCCGACGGCGTCCGGCTGGCCAGTGGGTGCATTGTTGTGTCCGGCCTGCCCTACATTTGTTTTTTCCCACGCTCTCTGCTCGTTGATACACTCGCTGCACTTCGATTTACCGCGAGCGTCCAACATCCGGAGGGTCCAGTGTTAGAAGACTTCAAGACCAATCTGTTCATTACGACCTTCACGGCCTCCGCCATTATCGCCGCGGCCTTGCTCGTGGCCACGTTCTGAGCGTTTAGCGCTGAGCCGGGCTCCGGCTTAATCTTGCCGGTGCCGTTGGGCTCGCCGCTTCGCCTACCGGTTTTCTTTCCATAACTGAAATCGCATTGTCCGGCCGCAGCGCCCGCGCCTGCCGCTTACGCGGTCTTCGCGGCAAGCGATGGGTGGACCTGACAGCGGGGTTTTGTATAGGGTCGCGACGTAGCTCAGTTCTCCGCTGCCGGGAGGTCGCGATGTCCCCAACGAGTCTTCGACGATTCGCAGTGCTTGGCCTCAGTCTGCTCGGGACGCTCGCCGCCGCTGCGGCGCTGCAGGCCGCGCCGGCCGCCGCGCAGAGCCAGCAGACCTTCCAGGACTGGGAAGTGGTGTGCAACGACAAGGGTATCTGCAGCGCCCAGCACACGGCGTCCAACAACCTCGCGCGGCTTGTGATCGGCCCCAATCCCGAGCGTAACGCCCTGAACATGGCCTTCATCGTCGCCAAAGAGGCGAAGCCCAGCTCGCCGGCTGGACTGCTCATCAGAGGCAAGGGCATTCTGCCGCTGCAGGTGCGCGATTGCGGCCCGCAGTACTGCTTTGCGGTTCCGCCCGCCAACATCATCGGCGACGTCATCGAGGACCTGAAGGCCGAACGCGAAGCAATCATTGCCTATCAGACGGAACAACAGATGGTGATATCGCCGATTTCGCTGATGGGCATGAGCAACGCGCTGGAGGCCCTGCCGAAATAATCGGGCATGGCCTTTGATCAGGCCGCCTCCACACGCGGACAGGGCAATACGCTTGGCGGCAGAAATATTAGTGGATTTTCAAGTTACGAGACCAGGCTACATGCCGATTTGTTTTTGGAATGCAGAAATATTGCCGGTTTTTCGGTCGTGAACAGCCTAGCACCTAAGAAGTATTGAATATTTCGCCCGAATGGCCATCATATGCTCAACCAAGTGAAAACTTGGGAGTCTGGGTTCGAGAAGAGGTCGTCACAACCTCTTCCGACTTAAACTCCGGCCGGTGGTTCCCGTGCCCCCGCATACCCACCTGCCACCGGCCGGTTTTCTTTTCCGCAGCAAGCTAGGGCCGCCCAAGGCCCGATTCCCACTTCCGCACCTTCGTCCTATCCGATTGAGGTAATTGCCGTTTGACCGCGATGTTGAGAGCATCGTGGCGCGCGGGCGGGTAGGTGTCGGATGTATTTAGACGAAGAGCGCGTGGCGGGGGACGGGCGCAAAACGGGCTTTGCGGACGTCCTTTTCGGCATCATCTCGGCGGCGCTGATCGCCGTCGTGCCGTTGACGGCGGCGTTCGTGTTGTTTGCATTTCTTCTTTACTAGGACGGTTTGGCACTCACCGTTTGCGTAGAACGCAGACGGACGACTTGATGCCTGCTTTTGGCAAATGGTCGCCGTACTCCTCGAACACGAGCTCGGCCTTGCCGCGGCTGACCAGATCGTCGATGCGTTCCTTGTAGGATGGGTCGGCCAGGGCGTGGTCGTTCAGCGAGAAAACGAAGCATCCGCCCTGCGGCAGCAGAGCCATCACGGTCTCGATCATATCGGCCGGTGCGTGGCTGGGACTGAATACGCCCACCGCTGCGATATTGCTGTATTCGTCCGGTTCGGCCGGGATCGGGTTGTTCAGGTCACCCAGGGTCAGTTTGCGGTAGACGCCCGATTTCCGCCGGGCCTGGTCCAGCATCTCCTGGCTGAAGTCGGTGCCGTCGATGGTCGTGAATCCCGCGTCGCGGAATGCCTCCCCGGAAAGCCCGGTGCCGCAGCCAAGATCCAGCAACGGGGCGTTTCTGTCCTCCACGTGCGCGGCGAGCGCCTCGGCGCAGCGCTCTGGCGTGGTATAGCCGTAAGACCTTACCTCGGCATCGTAGGTCTCCGCCCAGTTCTCGTAGAGCCGCTTCGTGGCCTCGCTGTCTTCCACCCCGTAAGCCTGCTCGAGGAACCCCTTTTTCTCGTCGGCCATGAGAGCCTCCCGGTTGTCGGCCTTCCCGATGCACGGCAAGTCTAGACCCGGATGCGGGCGGCGCAAGCTCTGAGGCCGTCAGCGCCGGCGTTCCAACACCGCCTGCGCCGCATCGATCAGGGCCAGCCGCCCGGCCAGACTGACGCCGGCTGGATCGATGTGCGAAAAGTCGGGGATCAGGAAAAGCTCGCTTTGCTCGACCGCACGGGCGAAGGCGACGCTCTGCGTGTAGGGGATCATGCGGTCTTCGCGGCCGTGGATCAGAATCAGCCGTCCGGCCAGATGCGAGAGGTCGTAGGCAGATGGTGACAGGCGCTGCATCTGCGCGCGCATGCGTTCCGGAAGCCGCGCGATCAGCCCGTCGACGCGCACCGGATCGTCGTTGACGATCAGCTCCAGCACCCGGCCTCCCTCCGCACTCAAACCCGCCGTGAGATCGTCGATGCGCGATCCGGGGTCTTCCAGCTTGCGCCAGGCGATACGGGTCAGAAGGCGTCGGTCGCGGGCGTCTTTCAGGGCTGCCGCGTTGCCTGCCAGGAACAGCCACTTGCTGGCGGGCCTCGGCGCGGCGTCGAGTTGGGCGCCGCTGAGCGGGTCGCGGTGCCGCCCGGTGGTGATGAAGCGGATGACCGCGCGGGTATCGTAAAAGCCGCCAAGGCTGACCAGCACGCCAAGGCGCTCGCGGGCGCGCGGCTCCGCGCTGGCCTGCACGGCCAAGCCCACTGCGTAGGAGATGGCGAAGAGGCCGGGGCGCGTCTTCGGGACCCCTGGCTCATCGCGCTCGGCCAGGTGGACGAGCGCGTCCGCCAGCCGCTGGGCGTCGGCCTCGCTGATTCGCGTCGCCTTAGAGCCCGGCAGGTCCGGCGTCATCACCAGGAAGCCGACGCGCGCCAGGCTCTCGGCCAGCGCCACGAGGCGGGCGTCGTTCTTGCCGTGCGGCGTGAAGCCGTGCACGAGGATGATCCGGCCACGCGCCTCGCCGCCCGGGTGATAGAGGTCGGCGGTGGTGCGGCGTCCCGGGCCCTGCACCGCGATGGCCTCGCGGCGCGGCTGCGCCGTGGTGCGTTTCAGTTCGCTGGGGCCGCCCTTCGCCTGGATGTCGCGAAGCAGCCGCGTGGCCTCCCAGGATTGCGGGGAAACGCAGGTCGCGAGCAGGCTGATCAGCAAGACGCAGACGAGCGCACGGGCTGGCGGCATGGCTATCCTGCGCATGGGTCGAGTGCGCCCAGCCTAGCACGCGTGGTTGGTGGGTCGATGCGAATCGAAACCGTGTGCCGCTGGCGGGCTTCTGGCGGCCTAGTCCACGTAGCCCTGCGGCGGGGAATAGTCCTGACCCTCGGGCAGCATACGGACATCGCCGCGTTTATCGACCTTGCCCTTGAACGTGCCGTCCGTGCCGTAGATGTTGCCGTTCCGGTCGACGGTGCCGATGAAGTTGCCGCGGTTGTCGTAGATGTTGCCCCTCTTGTCGATCTGGCCGCGCCATTGACCGTCGCTGTAGAAATTCCGGTCTCTTTGCAATTCCTGCTGATCCAGACCCTGCAGGCCCTCCGGCTGGGCCGATTGGGCGTGCGCCGAGGCGAGCGAGATGCCGAGAAGTGCGGCGGCCAGACAAGTCGAAGCGAGACGGGTGAACATTCGATGATACGTCCTTGCTGAACGGCGCCGGTGCGACGCGCGTTGTGCGTATTTTTTAACAATCTAACAAACTGTATGTCGTATTGCGAAGCCGCGGCGCAAGGGGGCCGGTTTTCGTGGCTCGAGGACGAAGGCAGCGCGTGGCGCCGAACTTTCAACGGCTAAGCACGGCGTGTAGAACGAAGGGACCCGAGAGGAGAGGGCGCATGGATTCGGATACGCTGCAGAAACTCGAGCGGCGTCTCGGCCGCCGGCACGCCCGGCAGCGCTTGGGGATCGAGCGCGACGCCGAATCGCGCGCCTTCGGCCAGGGGCTGAATTTCTTCCACATCGAGAACTGGTACTCCGCTCATGCCGTAATCCGGCTCTCGCTGATGATGAGCGGGCTTTACTGGCGCGGCCGCCGCAACGCTGAAAGAGTGCGTCTGACCCGCCACGAGGCCGGTTTCACGGACCTTCCCAGAGCCTTCCAGGGCTTCCGCATCCTACACATCAGCGATCTGCACGTGGAAATGAACCCGGTCGCGATGCAGGCCGCGGCGCGGCTGGCAAAGGAGAGCGAATACGACATCTGCGTGATGACCGGGGACTTTCGCGCCAACACCTACGGGCCGTTCGACGAGATGATGGAGGGACTGGCCAAGCTGCGCGAGGCCATCGACTCTCCGGTCTATGCCGTGCTGGGCAACCACGATTCCATCCTGATGGTGCCGGCCATGGAGGAGATCGGCATCCGTGTGCTGGTCAACGAATGCGAGCTTTTGGAACGTGACGGCCAGCGCCTGTTCCTCGCCGGCATCGATGACGCCCATTTCTTCCGCGTGGACAACATCGAGAAGGTGGCCGAGGAGGTGCCCGACGGCGATTTCGCGATCTTGCTGTCGCATACGCCCGAGGTGTATCGGCAGGCCGCGCATGCGGACTTCAGGCTCATGCTCAGCGGTCATACCCACGGCGGCCAGATCTGCCTGCCCGGATCGGTGCCGGTAACGCTGGACGCCAAGCTGCCGCGGCATATGGGCGCCGGCGCTTGGCGCTATCACGAACTGATCGGCTATACCTCGGTAGGTGCGGGCTCCTGCATCGTGCCCGTGCGGCTCAATTGTCCGCCGGAAATCACGCTGCACACGCTGAACCGGATCGAGGGGCCCGGCGATAAGTCGGGCAGCGCTCAGTAGGGGCGGTCGCGGATTCCGAGCCGGAACAGCACGCGTGAGCCAAAAATGCTGGCCAACGTGAATAGGCCCACCGTCACGGTGATGTCCAAGGCCGACAGGCCGAAGGCGCCAGCGAGCGCCAGCAGCGGGAACAGCGATTCGGGGATCTGGTCCAGCAGCATGGCACGGCTGCTGGAGCGCTTGCCCAAGCGGCGTTTTATGAAGCTCGAGGTAAGATCGCCCAGCATCGAGAGTCCGCCGAAGAGTGCGCCTGCGCTTGCGGAATAGCCGATGGCCCAGGCTAAAAGAGCCGTGGCCGCGACGGCGAGCGCCAGGCCGCGCAAGGTTTTCGACTGACCGAACAGGCGCTGGCCGTCCGGCATGACGGCGCCGAAATCGAGCGGGGTGGCAAAACGCTGACCGAGGAGGCGCTTGGCAATGACCGGCGTGCCGTTGGCCGCAGTCAGCAACGCCATCATCTTGACCAGGATCAGTAGGTCCATGGACCGGCCCCCATGACATGCCTTGCGCACGGCCGTCATCGCCGGCCTTGGACCATGCTGCCATGCCGGGCGCGTTTCGGCCATCGTTCGGAAAGGCTCGAAGCCCGGCCGCCGGGCATGCTATCTGTCGTTCGCCCACGAGACCCCCGCGAGCGGAGGAAATCATGAGCGCGCTTGTCGTCTGTTCCGGCGGACTGGATTCGGTGACCCTGGCGCACAAGGTCGCGCGGGAGGGGCGTCTGGCGCGGCTGATGACCTTCGACTACGGCCAGCGCCACGCCGTCGAGATCGATTTCGCCCGCGCCTGCGCAGAGCGGCTGGCGGCGCCGCACGACGTCGTGGATTTCGCTTCGGTGGGGCGATTGCTCGGCAGCTCTGCGCTCAGCCGCGCCGCGGCTGAGGAGGTGCCCGACGGCCACTACGCGGAAGAGACCATGCGCGCGACCGTGGTGCCGAACCGCAACGCCATCATGCTGACGGTGGCTTTCGGCGCGGCTGCGGGTGCGGGCCTCGACAGCGTCGCTGCGGCGATGCACACCGGGGACCACTTCATCTATCCGGACTGCCGTCCGGCCTTCGCGGAGGCCTTCGCGACCATGCAGCAGACGGCTCTGGAGGGCATGTGGGACATTGCCTTCGAGACGCCCTTCATCGACATGAGCAAGGCCGAGATCGTGGCCGTGGGCGCCGAGATCGGCGTGCCCTTCGCAGAGACCTGGAGCTGCTACAAAGGCGGTGAGCTGCATTGCGGGCGCTGCGGCACCTGCGTGGAGCGGGCGGAGGCCTTCTACCTGGCCGGCGTCAAGGACCCGACGCACTACGCCGACCCGCATTACTGGGAGGAGGCGTGCCACCTGCCCGGGCGCGGCGAGGACGATGGCGCGGCGCGATAATCCGGTGATGCTTGCCCGAGGGCGCTTCTGTTCTCCGCCGGGACACCGCTGCGAGCGGACTATGAACTTATCGGCCGGTCCGGCGTTTACGGCACTGGTTCGTGACGAACAAAGAAAGGGAAGGATGGCGCATGCCGCCCTCTTCCCCGTTGTGCGGTTCTGAAGTAAGCCTTCTCGGCCTGACGGAGGAGGCGTCCGTTCGGCGCTGTCATGCCGCGGACATCCGGATTAGTTATTCTTGATCAGCCGGCCGAAAGGCCGGAACGGCAGCTTTGACAAGCGTTGGGGGAACGGGCGTGCACGCACTATTTCTGGCAGCGATCTACATTGCCGTGGCTCTGGCCCCGGTGGCCTTGGCCTGGGCGCAGGGTCTGCCGCCGCGGCCCTTTCTGGACGAGCTGTCGTCCGCCGTCGCGCTGGTGGCGTTCGCCGTCCTTTTGATGGAATTCGTGCTCTCTGGGCGTTTTCCCCTGGTGAGCGGGCGTATCGGTATCGACAACACCATGCGCTTTCACCAACTGATTGCCCGACCGGTCACCGTGTTGGTGCTGCTGCACCCCTTTTTCTACACCCTGCCCATGGGCGGCCCCCTGCCGTGGGATCCAAGCGGGGCGGAAACTCTCTCGCTGGATGCCGGAAATATTATCGCCGGTCTCGTGGCCTGGATCGTTCTCGCGGCGCTCGTGCTGATGGCGGTGTTTCGTGACAAGCTGGGCTTCCGCTACGAGGCCTGGCGTGTGTCCCACGGCATCGGCGCGACGCTCCTCGCCGGGTTCGGCGCCTTCCACGCCATCGACGCCGGACGTTACAGCGCGCACCCCTGGCTGTTCTGGTTCTGGATGGCGCTGCTCGCGCTGGCAGCGCTCACGCTGCTGATCGTCTATCTTTTCAGGCCGCTTATTCAGCTGCGCCACCCGTACACCGTGCGCCGCGTGCAGCAGGCGGCCGAGCGCACCTGGGAACTGGCGCTGGCGCCCGCGCGTGGCGAGGCGCTGCGGTTCAACGCCGGCCAGTTCGTATGGCTGACGGTCGACCGTTCCGCCTTTGCCGTGCGCGAACATCCCTTCTCCATTGCCTCGGCCCCGGCCGATCGCCCCGAGGTCTCCTTCGTCATCAAGGAGGTGGGAGACTTCACCCGCCAGATCGGCGAAATCCGCGAAGGCGCGCGCGCCTACCTGGATGGCCCGCACGGCCACTTGGTCCTGCCCGAGGGCGACGGCGAGGGCATCGTTTTCCTGGCCGGCGGCGTGGGCATCGTCCCGATTCTCTCGCAGCTACGCCAATTGCGCGCCGACGGAGACCGGCGGCCAATGAAGCTTCTCTACGGCAACCGCAGGCAGGAGCAGATCGTCTATCCCGAGGAACTTCGGGCGATGTCGCGCGATTTGAACCTGGAGGTCGTGCACGTTCTGGCCGAGCCGCCGGCGGACTGGGACGGCGAGACGGGCGCACTCGACGCCGAGACCGTTGCCCGCCACTGCCCGCCGCAGGACCGGCGCGCGCATTGGTACTTCGTCGTCTGCGGCCCGCCGGCGATGATCGATGGCGTGCGCGCCACGCTTGCCGGCCTCGGCGTCCCGGCCGGGCGCATACTGTCGGAGAAGTTCAGCTATGACTGAATCGGCGCAGCGCGAGGAAGAAGCGCTTCGAGATGGCCCACCGCCGAGAGCGGCCGGCCCCGCGTATCAGCCCGTGGACTGGATTGCCTGGATATCGGTCGCGGCGATGCTTCTGGCCGCCGCCGCCTTCGCCCTGCGCTAGGCCGCTCTGCCCGACGCCGCTCAGGGTTGCCGGGCTTCGCGCAGCAGATCCGAGGATAAAACACCGGGGTCCCCGTCGACCGTTTCGCCGGCATCGTCGGGGTGCACCTGTCGGCAGCTGTACATCTTTTCGTCGGCCAGCCGGCTGCCATAGCTGATGCTTTCGTTACCGGAGGTCTGCTCCGGGGTGGCCTCGAGCTCGGCGGCCAGGGCGCGCGCCTCTCCCGCACTGGCGGCGCGTACTACGACCTCGCGCCAGATCGGGTAGTCCTGCCAGCGCGGGTCGTCGGGCCGCGCGACGGGCTCGAGCTTCCAAAGCGCCATGTTGTCCGGTGTGTCGATCATGATAATCCGAGAATGCAGTTGCCGCCGGCCGATCCGTCGCGCCGGCGAGGCTACCATACACAGCCGCGCCGAGGTTCGTGAAGATGCAAGCCACACCCGACGATCTGCTGGACTTCTGGTTCGATCCCGCCAGCGAGCCGTTCTGGTTCGAAAAGGACGACAGCTTCGACGCGCTTTGCGCCGAGCGTTTTGGCGACATGGCCGAAGCCGCGCTTGCCGGCAGGCTGGACCACTGGGCCGACCACGAGAAGGCAGCGGGCCTGGGCACGCTGGCGCTCGTCATTGCCCTGGACCAGTTGCCGCGCAACATCTTTCGCAGCAGCCCCAGATGCTATGCCGGCGATGCAGCCGCTCTCGCCCATGCCAGCGCGGCCATCGCCGCCGATGTCGATCGGGGGTGGCCCGAGGCCAGGCGCGCCTTCCTCTATATGCCGTTCCAGCACGCCGAGGACCTGGCGGTGCAGGAGCGCTCGGTCGAGCTCTTCGCGCGCCTGGGTCGGGACACCGACTGGTACAAGTCCGCCGTTCAGCATCGGGATATCGTCGCGCGTTTCGGCCGTTTTCCCCACCGGAACGATATTCTTGGACGCGAGAGCACGGCCGAAGAGCGCGCGTTCCTTAAGGAGCCGGGCTCCAGCTTTTAGGCCAACACGCTTGGTGTCCGGCGCCTCCCGGCGTTAAGCTTGCCGCAGTTTCGCGGGGGCTAGAGTGAAAGCCGTGCGAATTCCGGCTGGGGGCCGGGAGACACAAGAGTGGGAGAACGAGGAACCATGACAGCGTGGACCCGTGCGGCGGCGACACTGGTGGCGGCCGCTTTCATCGCGATGACGGCCGTTCCGCCGGCCGCGGCGCTCACAGACGCGGAGGCGGAGAAGCTCTATACCGACTATCACCGCTCCATCCGGATCTACGAGCTCTGCAAGAAGGTCGATCTCAGCGACGAGGAGATCGGCGCGCTCGGCAACGAGATCAACGAGCGCATCGAGCACAAGATCGGGGCAAAGCGCCTGAAGCTCCTGACCGCAGCCCAGCGCGATGCCAAGCAGATGCACAAGGACCTGGGCTGCGACCACTACGACGTACGCTACTACGTCAGGCTCTTCCTCCAGGATTTGAAGCCGGTTCTGGAGTAACGCCGGTCAGGGAACGAGCCAGGTGTCGCGGCGCCGGCCGCGATCGTCCCAGGCAAAGCGGGCGCGGCGATGACCGTCGTGGCTGAGGCGGAGCCAGTCGATCTCCTGCACATGCGCCAGGATGACCGTGAAATTGGCGAAGCCGGCCTCGCTTTCCCGGCGGCCCGGCTCGCGCTGGGCAAGATCGTCGGGCAGGCCGCTGGTCGGCGTGTCGGAGTCCGCGCTGGGTCCTGGCTCCTGCAGGTAGCAGCGCCGCCCGAAGAGGCTGGTCGCGTCCCAGGCGTTGCGCGCAACTTCGTCCTCATTGTGCAGTTCCGCGCGTGCGCCGATGCGCAGCTGCAGCTTGTCGCTGCGGTCGTAGAACAGCAGGGAGACGCGCGGCTCCGCTTCGATTTCCGTCGTCTTGCGGCTGCGCCGGTCGCAGTGGAAGCGAAGCGTGAGCGCATCGGCATCGGCCTGGCGCAGGACCACGGTGCGCAGTTGCGGCGTGCCGTCGGCGCCCAGCGTGCCCAGGACGGGCGTATGGAAGCCGTGACGGCGGTCGCCCGCACCGTGCGCCAGCATGCGCCAGGCGTGGGCGGCGATCTCGTCCAGGCTCTCGCCGCCGGGATCATTGCTTGGGGTTTCGCTCATCGTGCGAGGGAGATGGCACGGCCGCTGCGCGCTGTCGAGTCCGGGCGCTTGCAGTGGGGCTCGATTCCGGGCCCCTGCGCGTCTAGCTTGTAAGGCGTCATGGCCGACGTGTTGCGCATCGCCACCTTCAATCTGGAAAACCTCGACACCGGCCCGCAGGCGGAGCTTCCGGTCGAGCGGCGGCTTTCGGTCTTGCGCCCGCAGCTCGAGGCGCTTTCCGCCGACATCCTCTGCCTGCAGGAGGTCAATGCGCAAAAGACGCAAGGGCAAAGCGGCCGCCGGCTGGAGGCGCTGGACCGCCTGCTGGAAGGCACTGCCTACGCAGGTTTCGAGCGCGCGCACAGCACGGCCACCGCAAACGGTCGGCTGTCGGACCACCACAATCTGGTGACCCTCAGCCGTTGGCCGATCCGCAGCAGCCGGCAAATCCGCCACGACTACGTCGACCCGCCGATTTATCGTCCGGCAACGGCGAAGCCGCGCGGCAAAGAGGCGGAAACGCTGGAATGGGATCGGCCGTTGCTGCTCACCGAGATCGATCTGCCGTCCGGCGCGGCGCTGCATGTCATAAACCTGCACCTGCGCGCGCCACTGGCCGCGCCGGTGAAGGGGCAGAAGCACGCGCCCGACCGGTGGAAGTCAGTGGGCGGCTGGGCCGAGGGCTTCTTCATCGCCAGCATGAAACGCGGCGGCCAGGCGCTGGAAGCCCGGCTGGCGCTGGAAGAGATATTCGATCGTGCTCCGCGGGCGCTGATCGCCGTTCTGGGGGATTTCAACGCCGAGGGTCGGGAGACGCCGCTGGTCGCCCTGAAGGGCCAGATCGAGGAGAACGAGGACCCTGGGCTCGCGGCGCGCTCGCTGGTCGCGCTGGACGAGGCGGTGCCGGCGAACCGGCGCTACAGCGTTCTGCATGGCGGCCAGGAGGTGATGCTCGACCATCTTCTGGTCTCGCGCGTGCTGGCGGACCTGGCCCGACGGGTCGATGTCGACAACCGCGACCTGCGCGATGAGCTCGCCGACGAGCGGGCGGAGACCGCCACGGCGATGAGCCATCACGCGCCCGTGGTCGCCGAGTTCGACATGCCAGGGCGGGAGCCCTGAGCAGGAACCCGCGGCATACGCCGTCCTCATCATGAAAATCCGACCTCGCGGAGGCCGCGACAGCGGCCGCCTCGAAGGTGGAACCGCGCTGGCCGCCTGCGCCGCCTTGCGCGCCGGGGGATTATTCCGCGGCTGCGGCCGGCAGGTGGTCCCGGCCGTGCGGCTCGGTGAAGTCGATCAGTGGGCCCTTGGGCACGATGAGCGTCGGGTTCACCGTCTCGTGGCTGCCGTAGTAGTGCTTCTTGATGTGCTCCAGGTTCACCGTCTCGACGACGCCCGGCCATTGGTAGAGCTCGCGCGTGTAGGCCCAGAGATTCGGGTAGTCGACGATGCGCCGCTTGTTGCACTTGAAGTGGCCGACGTAGACGGGATCGAAGCGCAGCAGGGTGGTGAAGAGGCGCCAATCGGCCTCGGTTATGCGCTCGCCCGCCAGGTAGCGCTGACGTGATAGCCGCTCCTCCAGTTTGTCGAGCGTGTCGAACAGCTTGTCGAAGGCGTCCTCATAGGCGTCCTGGCTGGTCGCGAAGCCGGCCTTGTACACGCCGTTGTTGACGGTGTGATAGACGACCTCGTTGACCGCATCGATCTCTCCGCGCAGCTCCTGCGGATAATAGTCGCCCGGCTTGGCGCCCAGATCGTCGAAGGCGCTGTTGAACATGCGGATGATCTCGGAGGATTCGTTGGAGACGATGGTCTCGCGCTTCTTGTCCCACAGGGTGGGCACCAGCACGCGGCCGGTATAGTCGGCCTTGGCCGCGGTGTAGACCTGGTGCAGGTAGTCCTTGCCCATCAGCGGGTCGGGATGGTCCTCGGTGAACTGCCAGCCCTGGCTGCCCATATACCAGTCTACAGGCGAGGCGGAGATCATCTCCTCCAGCCCCTTCAGCTTGCGGAAGATGAGTGTGCGGTGTGCCCAGGGGCAGGCGTAGCAGAAATAGATGTGATAGCGCCCCGCTTCGGCCTCGAAGCCGCCCTCGCCGCCAGGCCCGGGGCTGCCGTCGGCGGTGATCCAGTTGCGAAACTGGCTTTCTTCCCGCTGGAAGCGACCGCCGTGTTTTTTGGTGTCGTACCACTTGTCGTGCCATTCGCCGTCGATCAGCAGGCCCATGTCGTCCTTCTCCTTTCCGCCCGACCGCCGGGGCCGGAGCCTCACGCAAAGTCTCTCAGTCCGCCGGCACGTCCGCCAGCAGGAATTCGCTGTTCTCCAGTGCCTCGATTTCCACTTCGCCTTCTTCCGCGAAGGTCACGCCGTCGCGGGCGCAAATATCCTCGCCGTTCACCTGCAACCGGCCTGTGGCCGCCACCAGATAGCCGGCGCGGCCGTCCGCGAAGCCATGGCGCACGCGTTCGCCCGCGTCCAATCTGGCGCCAAAGAGGGTCGCATCCTGGTGAATGCGCAGGGCTTCGCCGGCGTGCTCCGGCTGGCCGGAGGCCAGCGGCACGAGGCGGCCGCCGCGCCCGGCCTGTGGGAAGGCGCGCTGCTCCCACCGGGGCTGCAGGCCGAGTTCCGTCGGCTTGATCCAAATCTGGAAGATCTGCGTGATGTCGTCCTCCAGGTTGTACTCGGCATGCATGATCCCCTTTCCGGCGGACATCACCTGCACGTCGCCGGCTTCGGTGCGGCCGCGATTGCCCAGGTGATCCTGGTGGGTGATCGCGCCGCGGCGGACATAAGTGATGATTTCCATGTCGCGGTGGCCGTGCATGTCGAAGCCGGTGCCCGGCTGGATGGTGTCGTCGTTCCAGACAATCAGGGGGCCGACGCCGGTGCGCGCCGGGTCGTAGTAGCGGCCGAAGCTGAAGTGATGGCGCGCGGCCAGCCAGCCGAGATCGAACCTGCCGAGGTCCTCGAAGCGCCGAATGTCGATCATGAACGTCTCCTTGCCACAGGTCCTAGCGCGCCAGCTTGCTGGCGATCTCAGCCACGTGGCGGCCCTGGAAGCGGGCGATTTCCAGTTCGTTGTCGCTGGGCTGGCGGCTGCCGTCGGCACCGGCAAGCGTGCTGGCGCCGTAGGGCGTGCCGCCGGTGATCTCGTCCATATTGGCCAGCCCTTCGCAACTGTACGGAAC
>JAWVYK010000052.1:0-13395 GCA_033722755.1 Rhodovibrionaceae bacterium
GAGACAGGCCAGACCCATGCGAGGCCCGCAAAGGCGAGCAGCACCGCTGCCATATGGCGCGTCCTCACCGGCATCATCGGTATCCCGGCAACATGCGTTTCAGCACGTCGTCCCGCAGCCAGTAGTGGTGGCGCAGCGCCGCGGCGCTGTGCACGGCGACGAGCGCCAGGACCAGCCAACTGCCATACCAGTGGACGCCCAGCATGACGTCCTGCAGCCATTTCACCGTGCCTATGGGATCAGGAAGGTTGAACAGCCCGAAGACCGTGGTGGGAAACGAGGAGGCCAGCGCCATGACGAGGCCGGAGACCGGCTGGACGAACAGCACGAGATAAAGCAGCACGTGGCTGGCCCACGCGGCCGCCTTCTCCCAGGCCGCCATCTCCTCGGGAAACGGCGGCGGCGGGTTAAACAGACGCCAGCCGAGACGAAGCACCGCCAGCAACAGCACGACGAGACCGAAAGACTTGTGCAGATTGAACATCTCGATCTTGTGCGGCCCGTCCGGAAGGCTTTTCATGTACCAGGCCAAGGCGTACTGCACGGCGAACAGCACAGCGATCACCCAGTGAAGCAGCTGTGCGACCGCGCCGTATCGCTCGTGGTTATTGGCCAGTTTCACGCCCAAAATCTCAAATCCCTTTTGCCTCGTGCCTTCGGCTTACCCCGACGTTTGCCTTCACCCGACGTTTGCCTTCACCCGACGTTTGCCTTCAATAGACCGGCGCGCCCGGCGATACGGCGACCGCAAGCGCCACGGCGGCTAGCGCCGGCACCGCGGCCAACAGCGCGGCCGAGCCGGCCTCGGAAAGTTCGCGTCCCGCCCGGGCATTCGCGCCAGGCCCGGCGCCCCCGGCGCGTGGGGCAAAACGGCCGGCGAGCAGGATCGCGGCCAGCAGCAACAGGAGCGAGATCGGAGCGCTGATGGTGTAGAAGGCGAGAACCTGTGCCAGGAAGAACAGCAACAGGGCCGCCGCGAAAACCAGCGCGCCGTTGCCGCCCAGATTGCGGCGACTTAGAAACCCGACGGCGCCGACGGCGATCAGCGCCGCGGCCAGCGCTGCGCCGATCTCGGCCAAGCGGATAGACGCGCCGTAAAAGGCGATGACGGCAAGCGCGGCCGCTGCCACGAAAAGTGCTGGCGGCCCGGATGCGCTTGCGGGTCTGCGGCGCAGGCCGGTGAGCAGCAGCCAGCCGGAGACCGCGACCGCGCCGGCGCTCAACCAGTGGACGCCCTGCCCGCTTACCAGCAACGGCCAGGCAAGCCACGCCGTCGGCACGACCGCAAGCGCAGTGTCCAGCGCGGCCGCGCGCCGGCCAGAGGCACCAGCCGCGACGACGGCAAGCGGGATGGCCGCAACGCCCAGATAAACCAGCTTGTCGATCGCCCCCACAGGCGGCACCGCGGGCCAACCCGCGACGGCCACAAGTGCGGCCAGCCAGGCGAGGCAGAGGGCAGCCGCCCGCAAGCCATCGGTGGCGCGCTGTCCAACCCCCGCCACGGGAGCCAAAAGAGAGCCCGCAGCGCCAAGCGCGGCAGGCAACAACAGGCTTTCGGTGAGAATTTCAGAAACGAGGGGCTGCAGCAGTCGCTCTCCGATACTGTTTCACCACGAAAACGGATCGGCTCCAGGCCTAATTCGAGGGTCCGACATAAAAAACGTCGCCCCGACTAAATAGGTTCTGTCGACGCGCACGGCCATCACGACTGTGTGAAAAGATCAGGCCGGGAGCATCCCCCGAGCTAGTCGAGCAATCGGCTGAGCTGGCGGCGCAAGCCCGGGCTGGCTCCAAGCGCCAGGCCGAGGCCGAGAGCGGCCAATCCCGCTTCCTTCGGGTGACGCTCCACGGTCTTGAGCAGCTCGTCGGCCAGAGCCTGGGCCATCTGCGCGTTGCTTTGGCCCTGCTCGGGCTTCTCGGCCGGCCCGGACCGCTCTGACTTCCGCGCCCCGATAAGGCCGTCACGGCGGGTGAGCGCCCAGATCAGCAGGCCATCGAGCAAACACAGAACGATGAGAGCCGCGCCCACGATGAGCATCGCCCAGGCGTCCTGGACAACCTCCGCGAGGCCGCTGTAGGCCGCGGCGATGATGAACCCGAATCCGGCGAGAACACCGGCAAAAACGAGGGCGCAGAACGCCCCCAGCATGATGTAACGCGCCATCTGCGGCTCCGCTGTCAGCTGCGGTCCATCAGCTTGCCGACGAGAAAGCCGATGCCGAACGCGGTCAACACGCTGGTCAGCGGGCGCTCCTCGATCTGCTGGCTGGCGGATGTGACCGCGTGATCGGCGGTTTCCCTGGCGCGGTGGGCACCCTCGCGGGCCTTTTCACGCGCCTGCTCGTAGGCCGCGTGACCGCGTTCCTCGGCCATCTGTCTTAGGCTGTTCGAGAGGTTGGAGACGTCCTTGCGCAACTGATCCAAATCGTCGCGCAGGGCTTGCACGTCCTTGCTTGCGTCCGCCATCGCTCGTTCCTTCGCCTGTCTGTGCCGCGAAATTTTCCTTCACAGACAAAACGATGCGCGGCGCATTCCGGTTCCATTCCTGTTCCATACGGGCAAGTGGCCGGCGGCGCGAATGGCTCAGGCCGCTTCGCTGCTCGTGCTGGCGACCACCTCGGCGATCTCGGACATGATCGCCGTCAGGTCGTAGTCCTTGGGCGTGTAGACCGCCGCGACCCCGGCCGCGCGCAGGGCCTCGGCGTCCTCCGGCGGGATGATGCCGCCGACGACGACCGGCACGTCGGCGAGGCCCTGCTCCTCCATCCGCCGCATGACCTCCTTAACCAGGGGCACGTGCGAGCCGGAGAGGATCGACAGGCCGACGACATGCACCCCCTCCTCCAGCGCGGCGCCGACGATCTGCGCCGGCGTCAGGCGGATGCCTTCATAGACCACCTCGAAGCCCGCGTCGCGGGCGCGCACGGCGATCTGCTCGGCCCCGTTGGAGTGGCCGTCGAGGCCGGGCTTGCCCACCAGCATCTTGAGGCGCCGGCCAAGGCGTGCGGAGGTCGCCTCGACGGCGGCGCGCACCTCCGACAGGCGCGCGTCGTCCGCGTCGGCGGCCACGCTGCGGCCGACACCCGTGGGCGCACGGTATTCGCCATAGACCCGGCGCAGGGCGTCGGCCCATTCGCCGGTGGTCACCCCGGCATGTGCGCAGGCGATGGACGGCTCCATGACGTTGCGGTCCTCGCGGGCGGCGGCTTCAAGAGCGCCCAGCGCCGCCTCTACCGCCGCCCGGTCGCGCGTCGATCGCCAGGCCTCGAGGCGCGCGATCTGCTCGGCCTCGGCGGCCGGATCGACGGCCAGGAAGCCCCCGTCCTCGCCCGTGGTCAAAGGCGACGGCTCGGTTTCGGTGAAGGCATTCACACCGACGATCGTGCGCGCGCCGGATTCGATTTCCGCCAGACGGCGGCTGTTGCTCTCGACCAGCTGCTCCTTCATGTAGCTCGATTCGACCGCCGCCACCGCGCCGCCAAGGCGCTCGATCTTCGCCATCTCGGCTTGCGCCGCATCCATCAGTTCCGAGACCTTCGCCTCGACGACAGGCGAGCCGTCAAAGAGGTCGCCGTATTCCAAAAGGTCGGTTTCGTGCGCGACGATCTGCTGCAGGCGGATGGACCACTGCTGGTCCCAGGGCCGCGGCAGACCCAGCGCCTCGTTCCAGGCAGGCAGCTGCACGGCGCGCGCCCGCGCGTTCTTCGACAGCACGACCGCCAGCATCTCCAGGAGGATGCGATAGACGTTGTTCTCCGGCTGCTGCTCGGTCAGACCCAGCGAGTTCACCTGCACGCCATAGCGAAAGCGCCGGAACTTCTCCTCCTCCACGCCATAGCGCTCGCGGCAGATGCGGTCCCACAGCTCGGTGAAGGCGCGCATCTTGCACATCTCCGTGACGAAGCGCACGCCGGCGTTCACGAAAAAGGAGATGCGCCCGACCACCTTCGGGAAATCCTCGTCTGGCACCTGGCCGGCCGCCTTCACCGCGTCGAGCACCGCCATCGCGGTGGCCAGCGCGAAGGCCAGTTCCTGCGTCGGCGTGGCGCCGGCCTCCTGCAGGTGGTAGGAGCAGACGTTCGTCGGATTCCAGCGCGGCACCTCGCGGTAGGTGAAGGCGATCACATCCGTGGTCAGCTTCATCGAGGGCGCCGGCGGGAAGATGTAGGTCCCGCGGGAGAGATACTCCTTGATGATGTCGTTCTGGGTCGTCCCGGAGAGCGCGTCGCGGGCCAGGCCCTGCTTTTCCGCCAGCGCCACGTAGAGCGCCAGCAGCCAGGGCGCGGTGGCGTTGATCGTCATCGAGGTGTTCATTTTCTCCAGGGGAATGCCCTCGAAGAGCGTCTCCATGTCGCCGAGGTGCGAGATGGGCACGCCGACCTTGCCGACCTCGCCGCGGGCCAGCGGATGATCGGAATCGTAACCCGTCTGCGTCGGCAGGTCGAAGGCGACGGAGAGCCCCGTCTGACCGCGGGCGAGATTGCCCCGGTAGAGCGCGTTGGAAGCCTTGGCGGTGGAATGCCCGGCATAGGTCCGGATCAGCCAGGGACGGGCCGTCGCCGCTCCCTCGGTTTTCTTCGCACTCGCAGCAGATTGGCTCGCGTCCGCCTTATTTTTGGCCATGTTCTACCTCGAACGGTCGTGTTTCTTTCCCAAAAGAGGAAAAATGCGACAGAAAATTACTCTTTCGCAGCAGTTATGGAAAAGAAACGTCTATTTGTGCATTGCAAAAGAACCGAATCCCGTCTAAGAGTCAAGGAAATCAGCGCTAGGCCGAGAGCAAGTCGTTCGTTTTCAATGGCTTGCGTTGCACGGGGGAAGGCAGGGACACCTGCGCACCGGCAGCGACAGTGACCATGGCCGATTGGGCGGAGGAGAATGCAGCCATGACGGATGCCGCGGAAGTGATCGAGCTTAAGCCCGGTCAGAGCAAGAAGGACCTCTACGACGTCGGCGAGATCCCGCCGCTGGGCCACGTGCCGAAGCAGATGTACGCCTGGGCGATCCGCCGCGAGCGCCAGGGCGAGCCGGACACGGCCATGCAGGTCGAGGTGGTCGACGTGCCGGCGCTCGACAGCCACGACGTTCTCGTCCTGGTGATGGCCGCTGGCGTCAACTACAACGGCGTGTGGGCCTCGCTCGGCAAGCCGATCTCGATGTTCGACGTGCACAAGGCCGAGTACCACATCGCCGGCTCGGACGCCGCGGGCATCGTCTGGGCCGTCGGCGACAAGGTCAAGCGCTTCAAGGTGGGCGACGAGGTCGTGGTCCACTGCAACCAGGACGACGGCGACGACGAGGAGTGCAACGGCGGCGACCCGATGTTCTCCACCTCCCAGCGCATCTGGGGCTACGAGACGCCCGACGGCGCCTTCGCCCAGTTCACCCGGGTCCAGGATCGCCAGCTCATGCCCCGCCCGCGGCACCTCACCTGGGAGGAGAGCGCGTGCTACACCCTCACCCTGGCGACGGCCTACCGCATGCTCTTTGGCCACCGTCCGCACATTCTGCGGCCGGGTCACAACGTCCTGGTCTGGGGCGCCTCCGGCGGCCTGGGGTCGATGGCGGTGCAGCTCTGCGCGACCGCCGGCGCCAATGCGATCGGCGTGATCTCGGGAGAGGACAAACGCGACTTCGTCATGCAGCTTGGCGCGCGCGGCGTCATCAACCGCAAGAATTTCAACTGCTGGGGTCAGCTACCGACCGTCAATTCCGAGGAGTACAAGACCTGGTTCGGCGAAGTGCGCAAATTCGGCAAGGCGATCTGGGAGATCACCGGCAAGGGCAACAACGTCGACTTCGTCTTCGAGCACCCGGGCGAGGCGACCTTCCCGGTCTCGACCTTCGTGGTGAAGCGCGGCGGCATGGTCGTGTTCTGTGCCGGAACCACCGGCTACAACATCACCTTCGACGCGCGCTATGTCTGGATGCACCAGAAGCGCATCCAGGGCAGCCACTTCGCGCATCTGAAACAGGCGGGCCAAGCCAACCAGCTGGTCATCGAGCGGCGCATCGATCCCTGCATGAGCGAGGTGTTTTCTTGGGACGATATCCCGCGCGCGCACATGAAGATGATGCGCAACCAGCACAAGCCCGGCAACATGGCCGTCCTGGTGCAGGCCAAGCGAGCCGGACTGAAGACGCTGGAGGACGCCATCGAGGCGTGAGGGGGCGGCTCGCCGTCGTGTGAGACCCCCTATGACGCCGTGAAGGAAGGTGCGTTATGAGCCAGGCCGCCGCCCATCCCCGCATCGACGAGGAGGCCGCCGCGAACGCGGACGGCCTGGTGCTGGCCGACCTGCTTTCGTCCTGCCGCGAGGCGCTGGAGGCGGCTGAGCGCTTTGGCGAGTCCGCCCGGCGGGCCGTGGCGGCGAAGGTGGCGCCCGATGGCCGGATCGACGCCGGGCTGCTAGAGCGCGAGCAGACCGCCGCGCACGGTTACGCGTGGCTGGCGACCTATATCGCTGCGCTGGCCGAGACCCTGGCCTGGGCCGAGCGGCTGGAGTCGGCGGGCGAGCTGCGTGAGCTGGAGTCGCTCATCCTGCAGGTCGCCTTCGGCGAATATCTGGCGCAGATGGCCGGTGGCATACCGCTCAGCCAGGTGGAATTGGTGCGCCCCCGCGACCTCGGCGTCGCCGAGGACGGGACGGCGCTGTCGGCCGAGCCCGCCGTCGGGCGCCTCGTCGCGGCTGCCAACAGCCGGGCGCGCTGCCGCATCGCGACGCTCTGCGGCGAAGGCCTGGCAACCGGCGACTTCGGCCGTCTGGCGCTGGCGGACGAAACGCTGGACATGATCCGCGAGCAGTTCCGCAAGGTGGCGGAAAGCCATATGGAGGCCGCGCACGCGTGGCATCTCAAGGACGACCTGATTCCGCTCGAGGTGGTGCAGCAGCTGGCCGAGCTCGGCGTCTTCGGCCTGACCGTGCCGGAGGACAGGGGCGGGCTGGGACTCGGCAAGACGGCCATGTGCCTGGTCACGGAGGAGCTCTCGCGCGGCTACATCGGCCTGGGTTCGCTGGGCACCCGCTCGGAGATCGCCGCGGAGCTGATCCGCCTTGGAGGCACCGAGGAGCAGAAGGCGAAATGGCTGCCGCTGATCGCCAGCGGCGAGATCCTGCCCACGGCCGTCTTCACCGAGCCGAACACGGGCTCCGACCTGGGCGCGCTGAAGGCCCGCGCGGTGAAGGACGGCGAGGTCTACCGCATCACCGGCAACAAGACCTGGATCACCCACGCCGCGCGCTCCGACATCATGACGCTGCTGGCGCGCACCGACCCGTCCGAGCCGGGCTACAGGGGCCTGTCGATGTTCATCGCGGAGAAACCGCGCGGCACCGACGGCGAGCCCTTTCCGGCCAAGGGCATGAGCGGCGGCGAGATCGAGGTCCTCGGCTACCGCGGCATGAAGGAATACGAGATCGCCTTCGACGGATTCGAGGTGAAGGCGGAAAACCTGTTGGGCGATGTCGAGGGCCAGGGCTTCAAGCAGCTCATGGCGACCTTCGAATCGGCGCGCATCCAGACCGCCGCGCGCGCCGTGGGCGTGGCCCAAAACGCTTTCGAGCTCGGCCTCGGCTATGCCCTGGACCGGGTGCAGTTCGGCAAGCCCATCGCGGCGTTCCCGCGCGTTGCCGCCAAGCTGGGGTGGATGGCGGCGGAGACCATGGTGGCCCGCCAGATCACCTATTCCGCCGCGCGCGAGAAGGACAGCGAGCGGCGCTGCGACATCGAGGCCGGCATGGCCAAGCTGCTGGCCGCGCGCGTCGCCTGGTCGAACGCCGACAACGCCCTGCAGGTGCACGGCGGCAACGGCTACGCCCAGGAATACAAGATTTCGCGTGTGCTCTGCGACGCGCGCATCCTCAACATCTTCGAGGGCGCGGCCGAAATCCAGGCACAGGTGATCGCCCGGGGGCTGCTGAGCGGCCGCAACTAGCCGCGGCTCTGCCCTTTTCTGCCGCGCTAGATCGAAGCTCGCCAGCCAGATCAGCGACCCGCCCACCAGCAACGCCAGGAACGATTGACCCGGCGCGCGGTCTCACCGGCTGCGCCGGGATTGCCCGATCGGCACTGGTCACGGCCGGGCGCGAGGGCTATATGGGGCAGCCATGAGCGCTTTTTTCTTCGTCCTGATGGGCCTTGCGATGGCCCTCACGCTCGGCGTGCTGTTCACCGGTCTGATCGCCATGGCGCGCGGCGGCGACTTCAATCGAAAATATTCCAACAAACTCATGCGCATGCGCATTCTGGCGCAGGGCCTGGCACTGCTGTTCTTCGCGGTCGCGATGCTGATCGGCACCGGCGATTGATCGTCCCCGGCGGCCGTCCCGCCGCGCCACCAGAAAACAAACGCCAGCAAGCAAACCGGAGGCCTGGTCCATGGTTCAATTGACCCGCATCTATACGAGAGGCGGCGACAAGGGAAAAACATCGCTGGGCACGGGCCAGCGGGTGGTCAAGCACGCCCCGCGCGTCGCCGCCTATGGCACGGTCGACGAGGCCAACGCCGTCATCGGCATGGCGCAGGTGGAGCTGAGCGACGCCGCCGCGCGGCTGCGCGAAGACGTCACCGCGCACCTCAAGGACAGCGGCACGCAAAAGCGTGCGCAGGCGAATCTGGTCGCCGTCGAGCTCGTCTCCGAAATCCTGGCGCGCGTGCAGAACGACCTCTTCGACCTTGGCGCCGACCTCTGCACGCCAGAGGTGGACGACCCGGAGTATCCGCCGCTGCGCATCGCCGAAGGCCAGGTCAAGCGCCTGGAGAGCGAGATCGACCAGATCAACGCGGAACTCAAGCCTCTCGATTCCTTTATTCTTCCCGGCGGCAAGCCGGCCGCGGCCCTGCTGCACCTGGCGCGCACCGTGGTCCGGAGAGCCGAGCGCGAGATCACGGCGCTGGGCGAGGAGGAGAAGATCAACCTGGAAGCGTTGCGCTACGTCAATCGCCTTTCCGATTTGCTTTTCGTGATGGCCCGCTACGTCAACGACCGTGGCGAAAACGACGTGCTGTGGAAGCCCGGCGAATACCGCTGAGGCCGCCGTCCGGCGGGGCGTTTGGGCCGCGTTGACAGCCTATCGGAGCGCTCCTATTGTGCAGCCGCGAAATAGACGCCGGGCGGGGCCCTGCCCGGCGCGCCGGTTGCCCGGCAAGCGGCGCCCTTGCCCCAGGTCTCGACGACAGGATGCCAAGGCCCGCGGCCCCTCGCCGGCCGCCAACGGAAATTACGGATAGTCAGGGGTAACGCCCATGAAGGTATTGGTCCCGGTCAAGCGCGTTGTGGACTACAACGTGAAGATCCGCGTGAAGTCGGACGAGAGCGGCGTGGAGCTTTCGAACGTGAAGATGTCGATGAACCCGTTCGACGAGATTGCGGTTGAGGAGGCGGTGCGTTTGAAGGAGCGCGGCGCAGCGGAGGAGGTTGTCGCGGTCTCTCTGGGTGTGGCGCAGTCGGCGGAGACGATTCGCACGGCGCTGGCGATGGGTGCCGACCGGGGCATTCACGTGAAGTCGGAGGGTCCGCTGGAGCCCTTGGCGGTGGCGAAGATGCTGAAGGCGATTGTCGAGAAGGAGGAGCCTTCGCTGGTGCTTTTGGGCAAGCAGGCGATCGACGACGACGCGAACCAGACGGGCCAGCTTCTGGCGGCGCTTTTGGGCTGGGCGCAGGGCACCTTTGCCTCGAAGGTGGAGCCGGGCGAAGGGGTTGTGACGGTGACCCGCGAGGTGGACGGCGGTCTGGAGACGCTGGAGCTGAAGATGCCGGCGGTGATCAGCGTTGACCTGCGGCTGAACGAGCCGCGCTATGCCTCCTTGCCGAACATCATGAAGGCGAAGAAGAAGCCGATCGAGGAGCTGTCGCCGGAGGATCTTGGCGTTGACGTTGCGGCGCGGCTGAAGACGCTCAAGGTGAGCGAGCCGCCGAAGCGCCAGGGTGGCGAGAAGGTGGGCTCGGTTGCCGAGCTGGTGGACAAGCTGAAGAACGAAGCGAAGGTGATCTGATGGGCATCCTGGTCGTCGCCGAGCACGACAACAGCGAGCTTTTCCCGAGCACGCTCAACACCGTGGCCGCGGCCACGCAGCTGGGCGACGAGATTCACATGCTGGTCGCCGGCAAGGACTGCGGCGGCGTCGCCGAGGCGGCGGCCAAGGTGGAGGGCGTGAAGAAGGTGCTGAAGGCCGATGCGCCGGAGTACGAGCATCCGATCGCGGAGAACCATGCGCCGCTGATCGCCAAGCTGGCGCAGGACTACAGCCACGTTCTGGCGCCGGCGACGACCTTCGGCAAGAACATCCTGCCGCGCGCGGCCGCGGCGCTCGACGTGCAGCAGATCTCCGACATCAGCGGCATCGAGGGCGCGGACACCTTCATCCGGCCGATCTATGCCGGCAATGCGCTGGCTACCGTGCAGTCCTCGGACGAGATCAAGCTGATCACCGTGCGCGCCACCGCCTTCGACGCCGTCTCCGAGCAAGGCGGCAGCGCCGAGGTGGAGGAGGTCGAGGCCACCGGCGATGCCGGCCTGGTGAGCTTCAAGGGTCAGAACCTGACCGAGAGCGAGCGCCCGGAGCTGACCACGGCGAAGATCGTGATTTCCGGCGGCCGCGGCATGGGCTCGGGCGACAACTTCGCCATGCTGGAGAAGATCGCCGACAAGCTGGGCGCGGCGGTGGGCGCCAGCCGCGCGGCGGTGGACGCGGGCTTCGTGCCGAACGACTACCAGGTCGGCCAGACCGGCAAGGTGGTGGCCCCCGACCTCTACATCGCCGTGGGCATCTCCGGCGCCATCCAGCACCTGGCCGGCATGAAGGACTCCAAGGTCATCGTCGCCATTAACAAGGACGAGGAGGCGCCCATCTTCCAGGTCGCCGACTACGGCCTCGTCGCCGACCTCTTCCAGGCCATACCCGAACTCGAACAGGAACTCGACAAAACCTGACAATCCAAGCGGCCGAAGCGCCAGGCACGATACGAGGGAGACTTTCCATGAGATCAAGCGCGCGCGTAGTGGTGATTGGCGGCGGGGCCGTCGGGTGCAGTACGCTTTACCATCTGGCCAAGAAGGGCTGGGACGATGTCGTCCTCGTCGAGCGCAAGGAGCTGACCTCCGGGTCGACCTGGCACGCCGCCGGCCTGCTGCCGCTGTTCAACATGAGCTATTCCGTCGGCCAGATTCATAAGTACTCGGTCAAGTTCTACCGCGAGCTCGAGAAGGAAACCGGGCAGGACGTGGGCCTGCGCCAGGTCTCCAACATCCGCCTGGCGATGACCCCGGATCGCATGGACGAGTACGCACAGTACGCCGGCGTTGCCGAAACCATCGGCGTCGAGGTCAAGTGGCTGACGCCCGAGCAGGTGCAGGAGATCTGGCCCCTGGCGGTCACCGACGGCCTGCTGGGCGCCATTCAGCATCCCGATGACGGCTACATCCAGCCGGCCGACCTGACGCAGGCGCTGGCGCGCGGCGCGCGGGCGCTGGGTGCGGAGATCAACCGCAACACCACGGTCACCGGCATCGAGCGCGCGCGCAACGGCGAGTGGACGGTGAAGACCGACAAGGGCGACATTGTCTGCGAGCACATCGTCTCGTGCACCGGCAACTTCGCACGCAAGACGGGCCAGATGGTCGGCCTGGACATTCCCGTCATCCCGGTCGAGCACCAGTACATCATCACCGAGCCGCACCCGGAGATCGTCAAGCGCAAGGAGCAGGGCCTGCCCGAAATGGGCGTGCTGCGCGAATCCGACGGCTCCTGGTACATGCGCGAGGAGCGCCAGGGATTGCTGCTCGGCCCTTACGAGTTCGGCGCGCCGGCCTGCTACGTAGACGGCCCGAACGACGACGCGGAATACGAGCTGTTCCAAGAGGATATCGACCGCCTGATGCCGCACATCGAGTCGGCGATCCACCGCGTCCCCGCCTTTGGGGAGGTCGGCGTCAAGGAGGTCTACAACGGCGCAATCGCCTATACCCCGGACGGCAGCCCGATCGTTGGGCCGGCGTGGAACCTGCCGAATTTTTGGCTGAACGAAGGCCACAGCTTCGGCATCACGGCGGCCGGCGGCGCCGGCTGGCAGCTGGCGGAGTGGATCGTCGAAGGCGAGCCCACCATCGACATGCTGGGCGTCGACCCGAGACGCTTTGGCAGCTACGCCAGCCGCGAGTACCTGCGCCACAAGAACGAGGAGGCCTACGCCAACGTCTTCACCATCCACTACCCCGACGAGGAGCGCGAGGCCGCCCGGCCCTTGCGCACGGCTCCGTGCTACGAGCGCATGAAGAACCTGGGTGCCGTTTTCGGCAGCCGTTTCGGCTGGGAGCGGCCGAACTGGTTCGCGCCCGAGGGTGTGGAGCCAACCGATCACTGGTCGTTCCGCCGCTCCAAATGGTTCGGCCCGGTGGGCGACGAGGCGCGCAACGTGACCGAGAATGTCGGTCTGCTGGACATGACCGCCTTCGCGAAATGCCGCGTCTCCGGCCCCGGGGCGGAGGAGTTCCTGGACGGCTTCGTGGCCAACAAGATTCCCAAGCGCATCGGGCGGCTGGCGCTGGCGCACTCGCTGTCGCCGTCGGGCGGCGTGCATTCCGAGTTCACCATCATGCGCGAGGGCCCGGAAAGCTTCTATTTGGTTTCCGCCGGCGCATTCAAGCGCCTCGATCATGACTGGCTGAAGAAGCACATGCCCAAGGACGGCTCGGTCATTTTCGAGGACCTGACGGAATCCATGGGCGTGCTCGTCGTCGCCGGCCCGAAGGCGCGCCAACTGATGCAGCGGGTGTCCAACGACGATTTCTCGAACGAGGGCTTCCGCTGGCTGTCGGCAAAGCCGGTCTGCGTAGGTCTGGCGGGCGTCAACGCCATGCGGGTCAACTTCGTGGGTGAGTTGGGCTACGAAATCCATCACCCGCTGGAGATGCAGAATCACATCTTCGACACCCTGTGGGAGGCAGGCCAGGACCTGGGCCTCAAGCCCTTCGGCATCCGCGCAATGGAAACCCTGCGCGTGGAGAAATCCTACCGCATGCCCGGCGCGGAACTTTCCATCGAATACGCCGCGTTGGAATCCGGACTGGACCGCTTCGTCCACCTGAACAAAGGCGATTTTATTGGCCGGCAGGGCCTCACGCAGTGGCAGGAGAAGGGCTTCAACAACACCTTCTCCACGCTCGAGGTGCACGAGGTCGAGGACGCCGATCCCGTCGGCAACAATCCGATCTACGCCAAGAATGGCAACCTCGTCGGCCGGGCGACCAGCGGCAACTTCGGCTTCCGCTGCAACAAGTCGCTGGCGCTGGCGATGCTGCGTCCCGAGCAGGCGGAGATGGGCAACGAGCTGGAGATCGACATCCTGGGCAAGCGCCACGCCTGCACCGTCATCCCGGAGAGCCCGTTCGATC
>JAWVYK010000053.1:0-13229 GCA_033722755.1 Rhodovibrionaceae bacterium
CTTGGCCGACTTGGGCCTCATCCGCACCTTCCAGGGAACGACCCTTTTCCAGGAGTTCACGGTGCGCGACAATGTCCGCGTCGGCTGCCACCGTTCCGCGCGCTCCAGCTTTCTGAGCCGGCTTCTGGGCACCGATCGCGAGGTTGAAAAGGCGGCGGATGAGAAGACGGACGAGCTGCTCGACTTCATCGGCCTCGCCGAGTTGGCCGAGGAGCCGACCGTCAATCTTTCCCACGGCCACCAGCGCGCCTTGGGACTGGCGGTGGCGCTGGCAGCGGATCCGAAGATCATTCTGCTGGACGAGCCTTTCACCGGAATGAACGCCGAAGAGACGCAGAAAATGATGGAGCTGGTCCGGCAACTGCGCGGGCGCGATTTGACCATCATGCTGGTCGAGCACGACATGCAGGCCGTCATGGGGCTGTGCGATATCATCACGGTGATGAACTTTGGCTCGCTGCTGGCCGAAGGCACGCCCGAGGAAGTCCGCAAGAATCCACAGGTCATCGAAGCCTATCTGGGTAGCTCAGATCATGCTGCTTGAGCTCGATTCGGTGCACGTCCACTTTCAGAAAGTCGCCGCCCTTAAGGGCATATCCATGTCCGTGCCGGACCGCGGCGTGGTGACGATCATTGGCGGCAATGGAGCGGGCAAGAGCACCACCCTGCGGGCGATATCCGGCCTGGCGAAGATCAGCTCCGGCGAGATCCGTCTGGACGGCGAGCGGATCGACCACCTGCCGCCCGAGAAGATCGTAGCCCTCGGGATCGCTCACGTGCCGGAGGGCCGGCGCATCTTTCCGGACCTGACTGTGGAGGAAAACCTGCGTATGGGGGCGTTCCTGCGCCGGGACAGGACCGCCGTCGAACGCGATCTGGATACTGTCTATGAGAACTTTCCGAAACTCAGGGAACGCCGCGGCCAGTGGGCGCGAAGCCTTTCGGGCGGCGAGCAGCAGATGGTGGCCATCGGCCGCGCGCTGATGAGCGACCCGAAGCTGCTGCTGCTCGACGAGCCGTCCATGGGGCTGTCTCCGGTGCTGGTGCAGCAGATCGGCAAGATCATCCTCGGCATCGTGGAACGCGGGGTGCCCGTCGTCCTGGTGGAGCAGAACGCCGAGCTGGCGCTGCGCCTGGCAACCTTCGCCTACGTGCTGGAAACCGGCAAGATCAGCCTGGAAGGCCCGGCTGACGAACTGCACGAATCCGAACATGTGAAGCGGGCCTATCTCGGTGGCTGAGGACTGGTCGATCCAGGAACTCGTCAGCGCGGGCTGGACGCCGGCCGACCTGGACTGGGAGAGGCAGTGCGAAGCCGCGGTGGCGCGCGCCGCCGAGGGCGATATGGCCGGCGCGCGCGCGGCGGCCGGGGAGGGGCTGAAAATCGCGCGGGACCGGTTCCAGGACGGCGATCCCCGTCTGGGCACCGCCCTCGCCAACTATGCCTGGACCCTGGCGGAGACCGGCGACGAGACATCGGCCGGCGCACTGCTCGCCGAGGCGCGGCAGCAGTGGTCGTCCTCGGGCCCCTGGATCGCGGCCATGAGCGCGCCGCGCGTGGCCCGCAGTTCCCTCTTTCACATGCGCATGGAGCAGCGCCACCGGGGAGTTTACGAGGACCGCTGGCGCGAGGAGTGGAGCAAGCTGGCCGAGGAGGCGCGGTCCCGGCTGCAGCAGCCCGGAGAGGTCAAGCCCGCGGCAGCGCTGGAGCGCTGGAAGAAATCCCGTCCGGCAATGCTGAACGATACCCGCAAGCTGATGGCCGCTGCGGTGCTTTTGCTGACGCGCTGAGCGCCGGGCCGGCATCGGCGCCGAAGTTGCCGTGTCGCGGGCTTTGCTATTTGGCCGGTTGCGGCAGCTTGCCGGCCCTGTCCCGCAGTTTTGACCTGGCCCCCTCGATGAGGCTTTCCAGGCCTTTCGGCAGGAACAGCACGGACAGAATCAAGATCGCGCCGTAGAACATCGGGCGCATGGTGTCGACCCCCAGCGCGCGCAGCACCACCTCGTTGACGATGGTGAGGATTACCACGCCGAGGATCGGACCGTAGAAGGTGGCCGTGCCGCCGACGATGGCCCAGATCAGCACGTAGACCATCTCCTCCACGTCGAAGCGGTTCGGGTTCACCGTGCCGATGTAGTGGGCATAGAGCGCCCCGGCGACCCCGGCAAAGAAGGACGCGGCGACCAGTGCGAGCGTGCGGTAGCGCAGGGTGTCCACGCCCACCGATTCGGCGAGCTTGTCCTGCCAGTGGATGGCGTGGAAGGTGAGGCCGATGCGCGATCGCTCGATCCGGTAGAGGATGAACAGCGAGACGCCGACGACGACCAGCGCGAAATAGTAGTAGTTGATCGGCTCGAAGAAATCGATCGAGAGGCCCGCCACCTCCACCTCGGAGAGTCCGGGGATGCGCTTGATGCCCTTCGGTCCGCCGAAGGGGTCGGTGAAGCGCTTCCAGATCAGGCGGATAATCTCGCCGGCTGCGAAGGAGCCGATGAGGAAGTAGAAGCCCTTCATGCGGAAAAGCGGGAAGCTCAGCACGTAGGCGATGAGGCCGGCGGTAACCGCCCCCGCCGGCATGGCGAGCAGAATTGGCAGGCCGATCTCCTTGGTGTAGAGCGCGCTGGCGTAGGCGCCCACGCCCATCATGACGACATGGCCGAGCGACCACTCGCCGGTCAGCGTCAGCAGCCGGTAGCTGGCCACGACCAGGACATTGATGACCAGGAAGACCGCAATCTCCTGCTGCGAGAAGCTGAGAAAATGCGGCACGGCCATCGCCGCCGCGACGACCGCGGCCAGGACGCCCAATTGCGCCGCGCGGCCCTGTATCGCGGGGCTAGGCACGTTCGCGCGCCCCGAAAAGGCCTGTGGGCCGGATCACCAGGACCAGCAGCATCAAAATCAGGCCGACGATGTTGGCGATGACGCCGTCGAAGTAGGTGGTGACGAAGGTGTGCACGAAGGCATAGAGGATCGATGCCAGCACCGCGCCCTCCAGGCTTCCCAGGCCGCCCACGATTATCACGATGAAGGCCGTGACGATCACTGAATGGCCCATGTGCGGGGTCGGGCTCACCAGCGGCGCCGTCAGGGCGCCGGCCACGCCGGCCAGCGCGGCGCCGATGAACATGGCCATCCGGGCCGTCTGGTTCATGGAGACGCCCTGCAGCGCCGCGGCCTCCACGTCCTGGGCGCAGGCCCTGAGCGCGCGGCCGAACTTGGAGCGGCGCAGGAAGACCCACAATCCACCCAGCAGCACGACCGTCGCGATGATCACGTAGAGGCGCTGCCAGGTCAGCACGATCCCCTCGGCCAGTACGAGCTTATCCTGGGTGGACGGCGGGATGTGCTCCATGCGCACGCCGAAGCCGAGGACCGCCACGGTCTGCAAGATCAGCAGAAAGCCAATGGAGGCGATCAGTCCGGCCAGAGGGTTGTCGCGCAATGGTCTGAACAGCGCGCGTTCCATCGTCAGCCCCAGCGCGCCCACGAAGACGAGCCCGATGGCCACGGCGAGGAAGAACGGCAGGGCCAGATCGGCGTAGAAGTAGACGACGGCGTAGGCGCCCGCCATGTAGAGCTCGCCGTGGGCGAAGTTGATGACGCCCATCACGCCGAAGATCAGCACCAGTCCCACGGCGATCAACGCAATGTAGCTGGCGGCGTAGGTGGCGTTGACGATCGTCTGCAGGATCAGGTCGGTCATCTTCGCAAAACCGATAAAAGCCGTCAGTTGTTAATGTGAACGCGCACAGGACCGGGCGAAGGCGCCCGGTCCTGCCGGCGAATGAGCGTCGTTTGGCGTAATCCGCTCAGGTGCGCTGATCCCACATCTGGCCGAGGTCCGTCATGTGCTTGACCAAGAGGTCGCCGTGTTTATCCCACCAGTCGGGGATGGACCTGTATTCCTTGATCGTCGCCTTGCCGTCCTCGATCACCACGACCGGCCAGTTGCCGACCAGAGCGTTGTCGATTCCGAACAGCTCTTTGCCCCACCACTCGGCGTCGCCGAAGGCGTGCGGGGCCGTGCCGCCGGCCTTCATGGCATCGAGGACCGGCATTGGCTCGATCGAGCCTGCCTGCTGGGCCGCGGCCGACCAAAGGTCCATGATCGAGGCGTACTCCCAGCTGACGGCGCTCCACTCGCTCGCGCCGTAACGCTTGGCATACTCGGCGTAGAACTCGTTCGGCTTCTTGAAGTTGACCCTGGCGTCGTTGAGGGCCGGATCGTCGAAATCGGGGAACTGGAAGATGAAGCCTTCCATAAACTCCTTCGACGTCTTCTCGACGATCTTCTGATAGAAGTCCGCCGTGCAGGAGATCATCTGGCCCTTGAAGCCCTGCTGGAACGCCTGCTCGCACAGCGGATGCACGTAGTCGGCATAACAGGTGTCCAGGCACACGATGTCCGGATTGCCTGACAGCATCTTCGTCATCACCGGCGCAAAGTCCGTGGTCGCCGGGTCGAAGAACAGCGGATCGTCGATCACCTCGATGCCGGCGGCCTCGAAGGCGGCCAAATAGGTGGCGACCGAGGGCTTGCCCAGTGCGTCATCCTGGGCGCAGATCACCGCGGTCTTGAGCTCCGGCTTCTGCTCCGCCAGCCACTCGACCCCCGTAACATTATAGATCGGGTGCACCTCGCAGGGCGCCAGCAAGGTCTCCGTATCCGGCGTCAGGTCGCTGGGCAGCAGCGTCGAGAACAACATGCCCTCGCGCTCGGCGATGCGTTCGACGCCCGGCCAGGTATCGCCGCCAAGCATCATGATGAACTTGACGTCGTCTTCCTTGATCAGCTTGGTGGCGCCGGTGCGTGCCTTGCCCGGGTCGTATTCGTTGTCGTAGGAAACGAACTCGACGTTGTAGCTCTCTCCGCCGATTTTCAGACCTCCGGCCGCGTTCACCCAGTCGGCCCAGATCTCGCAGCCGTCGAGGCCCGGCTTGCCCCAGGCCGCGACGGGCCCGGTGAGCGGCGCAAGAAAGCCGATCTTTACGGTCTTTTCCGCGGCGCGCACGAACTTCGGCACGATGCCGCTGGCCGTGAAGGCCGCCACGGCGGCCGTGGTGGTCAAGAAATCTCTGCGGTTCAGTCGATTGAATTTGAAAACTTCTGCCATCGTCGCTCTCCCTGATACCCTATGCCTTTGGTTGGCCGCATATCCGGCAGCTCTGGTCCGTATCTCATGCGCGAGAGGCACCTGTCTTCCCGTCGCGCCGGGTCCCTCGCCCCGCGTCCGCGGCGCCCGCCGAACGACAAGACAGGGTGAGATGCAAGCGTCGCGCATCGCGTGGCCCCGGACAAGGATTTTTGAGCCGTGTCGGCGAATTTTGGATCACTATTGGACCAAAAATTTTCCACAGGCAGCCCCAATCGGTCTATTTCTGGATGCGCCGTAGATGAACAACAGGTAATGTTTTCAACGGTGCGAACCTAAGAATTCGGGAGGACGGCAATGCCTAAACGTGTCGCCATCATAGGTGCGGGCCCATGCGGGCTGGCGCAAATGCACGCTTTCAAGACGGCCGAGCAAAACGGGGACGAGATTCCGGAAATCGTGTGCTTTGAAAAACAGCACGACTGGGGCGGGTTGTGGAACTACACCTGGCGCACCGGCCTCGACGAATACGGCGAGCCTGTGCACGGCAGCATGTATCGCTATCTCTGGTCCAACGGGCCGAAGGAGTGCCTGGAATTCGCGGACTATTCGTTTGAAGACCATTTTGGCAAGGCTATCCCCTCATTCCCGCCGCGCGAGCCTCTTGCCGATTACATTCTCGGCCGCGTCGAGAAGAGCGGCGTGCGCCCCTGGGTGCGGTTCAACACGGTCGTGCGCTGGGTCGCCTGGGACGGCAGCAAGCGAAAGTTCCTGGTGACCTCCGAGAATCTGGATACCAAAGAGGAATCGGACGAGGAGTTCGACTACGTGGTGGTCGCCATCGGTCACTTCTCCACGCCCAACGCGCCGTACTTCGAAGGGATCGAAACCTTCCCGGGACGGGTGCTGCACGCCCACGATTTCCGCTCCGCCAACGAGTTCACCGGCAAAGACCTGCTGGTCATCGGGGCCAGCTATTCGGCCGAGGATATTGGCCTGCAGTGCCACAAGTACGGGGCCAAGTCGGTGACCATGTGCTGGCGCACCGCGCCCATGGGATTCAAGTGGCCGGAGACCATGGAGGAGCGCCCGCTGCTGACCAAGGTGGAGGGGACCACCTGTCACTTCCGGGACGGCTCGTCCAAGGACGTCGACGCCATCATCCTTTGCACCGGCTATCAGCACCACTTCCCCTTCATGGAGGAGTCGCTGAAGCTGCAGACGGTCAACCGGCTCTATTCGCCGGGTCTCTACAAGGGCGTGGTCTGGGCGTCCAACCCGCGGCTCTTCTACCTCGGCATGCAGGACCAGTGGTACACCTTCACCATGTTCGACGCCGAGGCGTGGTTTGCCCGCGACGTTATTTTGGGACGCATCGACCTGCCGTCGGAGAAGGAGATGCGCCAGGACATGGCGGAGTGGACCGAGCGCGAGGAGGGGCTGGAAGACGCCTATCAGATGATCGACTTCCAGGCCGACTACATCCGCGAGCTGGTCAAGTACACGGACTATCCCAAATGGGATATCGACCTGACCGCCAAGGAGTTCAAACAGTGGAAGAAGGACAAGGAGGAGTCGATCGTCGGCTACCGTAACAAGGCCTTCCAGTCCCCGGTGACCGGCACGATGTCACCGGTTCACCACACGGAGTGGCTGGAAGCGATGGACGATTCCATGCAGACCTTCCTCAACGTCAAGAACTCCGCCGCCTGACGGGCAAATCCGGGGCGACATGAAGTAAGGGCCGCGATCGCCGATCGCGGCCCTTTCTAGTTTACGCGGCCGGGCAGGGAAGGCTTCACCCGGCAGGGTTCAGGCGCGCACCCGGGTCTTTTCCGGGTCGAAGTGCGGGAACCGCACGATGCGCGCCGGCAGACGTTTCTGGTGGCCGTCCAGCTTGCCGACCTCCACCTGCGTGCCTTCTTCGCCATGGGTGACGTCGACCCGGGCGAGGGCGATGTTCTTGCCCAGGATCGGCGAGCGCATGGCGCTGGTCACCTCGCCGATTTGCGCGCGGCCAATATGCACGCAATCACCGTGCGCCACGGCGTCGTTGGACTCGATCTCCAGGCCGACCAGCTTCTTCTGCGGGTTGGCCTTGCGGCGTTCCAGGGCGGCCCGACCGACGAAATCCTCGTTCTTGGACTTGAGCGGCACGGTAAAGCCGATGCCGGCCTCGAAGGGATCGGTCTGGTCGCAGAACTCGTAGCCGTAGAAGATCAGCCCGGCCTCGATGCGCACCATGTCCAGCGCGTCGAGCCCCATGGGCCGCAGGCCGTGCGGTTGACCGGCCTCCCACACGGCGTCGAACACGGTGATCGCGTCCTTCGGGTGGCACCAGACCTCGTAGCCCAGCTCGCCCGTATAACCGGTGCGCGAGACCACCACCGGCGCCCCGTCGTAGTCGCCGATGCGTCCGATGGTGAAGCGGAACCAGCCCAGCTCCTCGAGGGTCGGCTGATCCTTCGGCGTCCAGATGACCTGTTTCAGGATGTCGCGCGATTTCGGCCCCTGCACGGAGATGTTGTGCAGTTGATCGGTGGAGGAGCGGACCCAGACCTGCAGGCCGAGTTTCTCGGCCAGCTCGCGCAGCCACTTGCCGCCATAGTCGTCGCCGCCGATCCAGCGGAAATTGTCCTGTCCCAGGCGGAACAGCGTGCCGTCGTCGATCATGCCGCCGTGCTCGTAGCACATGGCGGAATAGACGACCTGGCCCACCGCCAGCTTGCGCACGTTGCGCGTCAGCGCGTAGTTCATCAGCGCCTCGGCGTCGGGGCCGGTGATCTCGAACTTGCGCAGGGCGGAGAGATCGGTGACCACCGCGTGTTCGCGGCAGGCCCAGTATTCCTCGACCGCGCCGTCGGCGTGGAAGCTGGTTGGAAGCCAGTACCCGCGATATTCGGCGTAGTTGCGCGTCATCTCCGACAAACGCGGGTGAAAGGCCGTTTCCTTGGTCATCTCTGGATCAGCGTCAGGGGTCATTCGATATGCCACCGCACGAGAGAATGTGCGCTCCCCGGAATAGGTGCGGACATGGATGTCTGTCGGGTTCCAGCCGTTGGCAGGGTCGATGTCGTCGGGACAGGCTGAGGATACGCAGACCAGGTCCCGCAGCGCGCGCATCAGAACGTAGTCGCCCGGCCGCGACCAGGGTTCGTCTAGGTAGAGCACGTTATTTTCATCGACGCCCGTGTTGTAGAAGAAGTTCAGCGCCATCCAGCCCTTTCGCGCTGGCACGCCGTAAGGCGCCAGTGCGGCGTTGAAATTCTCCGTACAGTTCACGTGGCCCGGATAGCCCAGATCGTCGTAGTACTTGGGCGTGCAGGCCAGCGCAAAGGCGTCATGGCGCCCGCAGGTGTCCTGGATCACCTCCACCAGCGGGTCCATGTCGTGGTCGAAGCATTTCGAGAACAGGCCGGGCAGCGGGTAGCCGTGCGCGACGAGCGTGCGCGTGGTCGTGGCGTCCAGCGGCCGGTCCAGGCCCTTTTCCAGCTTCTCCACGGAGAAGCACTGGAAGTCCGAGCACTGCCGGCCGGCCACGTCGATCACCTGGATATATTCACCGGCCTTGACCTCGTAGGCCGATGCGGTGGCCTTGTCGATCCGCAGGTCCACGACCGGATCGGCCAGCGGTTCGGGCAGGGGGGTGTCCTCCGGCGCGCGAAGCCGCGCCCGGCGAATGCGCAGCTCGATCGGCGTGGGTGTGTCATGGCCGTCGACCGGCATCGGGCCGCCAGGCGCCGCGGCGATCAGCACGCCGTCCTTCTCCACGGTGAATTCGGCGGTGGCTCCCGGCTGGCTGTCTCCACCCAGGACGTTGAGCGCGCGCGCGCCGCCGAGGTCGATTCCGCGTCGCTGCAGGCCCGAGCGCACGCTATAGGCGCTGTCGCTGTCGCCTTCCAGAATGCCGCGGATGCCAAGCGGCTCTTCGCCGCCCTTGGCGCCGAGAAGGCCGGGGTCCGCGCGACCCGAAAGGTCGCTCAAAACCAACTCGCAGGCCTGCCGGCCCTCCAGGTCGGTGATCGTAATGCGGTCGCCCGCTTCGACGGACACAGCAGCCACGCCGCCGCCCGGAATCCGGTAGCGCTCCACGCCCGGCGGAAGAACGGGAATGCCGGGGCGCAGGATTCGGCTGGGGCGCGGCGGCCCCGCGGCGAATGCAGTTGTTTCAGAACCTTCCGGCATGGAATTCGGCCCTCGTATATCTGGGGTATATGCGGGGCCCCCGAGCACACGAGCTTAGAAGCCCACCGGGGCCATGGCAAGAACGCGGGCTTCAGGCGGCCCTAAACTGGTCCAATATTGGCCGGCCGGTCCGCCGGCGCAAGATCAGCGGCCGGGAATCCAGTCGGTGCCGGCCAGCGGCACGCCCGCCATGGCCGCCGCCTCGACGGTGAGCGCCGCCAGATCCTCGGGCTCCAGGTTGTGCACGCGCGACTTGCCGTTGGCCCGTGCCAGGGTCTGCAATTCCAGCGTCATCACCCGCAGATAGTTTGCCAGGCGGTGGCCGCCCTTCACCGGATCGAGCCGCTTGGAGAGAGTCTCGTCCTGCGTCGTGATGCCCGCCGGGTCGTTGCCGGCCTGGAAATCCTCGTAGCAGCCCGCGGCCGAGCCGATCTTGCGGTACTCGGCTTCGTAATGCGGATCGTTGTCGCCCAGCGCGATCAGCGCCGCCGTGCCGATGGAGACGGCGTCCGCGCCCATCGCCAGCGCCTTGGCAACGTCGGCGCCCGAGCGGATGCCGCCGGCCACGATCAGCTGCACCTTACGGTGCATATCGATCTCCTTCAGCGCCCGGACGGCCTCGCGCACGGCGGCCAGCGTGGGGATGCCGACGTGCTCGATGAAGACATCCTGGGTTGCCGCCGTACCGCCCTGCATGCCGTCGACCACCACAACGTCCGCGCCGGCCTTCACCGCCAGCATGGTGTCGTAATAGGGGCGCGCCGCGCCGCACTTCACATAGATCGGCTTCTCCCAGGCGGTGATCTCCCGCAGTTCCTGGATCTTCAGTGTGAGGTCGTCGGGCCCCGTCCAGTCGGGATGACGGCAGGCAGAGCGCTGGTCGATGCCCTCCGGCAGGGTGCGCATCTCCGCCACGCGCTTGGTGATCTTCTGCCCCAGCAGCATGCCGCCTCCGCCGGGCTTGGCGCCCTGGCCCACGACCACCTCGATGGCGTCGGCCCGGCGCAGATCGTCGGGGTTCATGCCATAGCGCGACGGCAGGTATTGATAGACCAGCGTCTTCGAATGGCCGCGCTCCTCCTCGGTCATGCCGCCGTCACCGGTGGTCGTGGAAGTGCCCACCTCGGTGGCGCCGCGTCCCAGCGCTTCCTTCGCCTGGGCGGAAAGGGAGCCAAAGCTCATGCCGGCGATGGTGATCGGAATCTTCAGTTCGATCGGCTTTTTGGCGTAGCGGGTGCCCAGCGTGACGGTGGTGTCGCAGGCCTCCCGGTAGCCCTCCAGCGGGTAGCGCGAGACCGAGGCGCCGAGGAACACGAGGTCGTCGAAGGTGGGCAGCTTGCGCTTCGCGCCCCAGCCACGGATGCGGTAGAGGCCGGTGGTGGCCGCCCGCTGGATTTCGTGGATGGTGTGCCTGTCGAAGGTATAGGACTCTTTCAGTCCCCAGTTTTCGTCGTTCACGGGTATACGCCTCTAGTAAGCGGAAATGTTCTCGACCTTGAAGTGATAGAGCTGACGCGCCGAGCCGTAGCGTCGGAATTCCTTCACATCCACGTCCCCGCAGCCTGCGCTGTCGAGGAGCGCCCGCAGCTCCTCGCGGTGCTCGTCGCGCATCTCCTTCTCGACGCAGTCAGCGCCCAGGGTGCCGACCTTGCCGCGGACGTAGATGCGCGCCTCATAGATGGAATCGCCCAGGCTGTCGCCGGCGTCGCCCAAGACGACGAGGCGCCCGGCCTGGGCCATGAACATGCTCATATGGCCGACGCTGCCCTTGACGACGATATCGCCGCCCTTGAGCGAGATGCCGCAGCGCGCCGAGGCGTTGCCGTCGATGACCAGCAGCCCGCCGTGCGCCGAGGCGCCGGCGGATTGGCTGGCGTCGCCGTGCACGTGCACGCGGCCGGACATCATGTTTTCCGCGCAACCCACGCCGACATTGCCGTCCACCGTGACCTCGGCGGACTTGTTCATGCCGGCGCAGTAGTAGCCGGTGTTGCCGGCGATCTCGACGCTGACCGGTGCGTTCAGCCCGCACGCCAGGGCGTGCGCCCCGCGCGGATTGAGCACCCGGTAATGCCCGCCGTCGTCCGTGCCATTGCGCTCGGACAGACGCTCGTTGACCGACCGCAGTGACTCTTCGCTCAGATCGAGCGTGACCACGTTCTCCCGCGTGTCGCTGACGCTCGCCACCATCAGTTCGAAGCTCCCCAGCTATAAACCACGCCCGGCTCCGGCTCCCAGACCTTGGCTTTCTCGATGCCCGGCAGACCGGTGAGCGCCCGGTATTCGGAGCCGAAGGCGACGTAGGACTCGGTTTCCGCCAGCACCGCCGGCTTGCAGGCGATGGGGTCGCGCAGGACCGCGAATCCATCCTGCGTTCCCGCAACGAAGGTATAGAACCCGTCCAGATCACTCAGGCAATCCGTCAGGGCTTCGTGCAGGGATCGGCCCTTGGACATCCGATTGGAAATGTAGGCGGCGGCGACCTCGGTATCGTTCTGCGTCTCGAAGTCCATGCCTTCATGCTCGTGCAACCGCTCGCGAAGTCGGTTGTGGTTGGAGAGCGATCCGTTGTGAACCAGGCACAGGTCGAGCCCGGTGGAGTAGGGGTGGGATCCTGCCGTGGTTACCGCGCTTTCGGTTGCCATGCGGGTGTGGCCGACGGCATGAGTGCCTTTCATCTCCGTCAGGTGGAACTGCTCGGCGACCTCAGCCGGGAGTCCCACCTCCTTGTAGATCTCGATGGCCGATCCCGCGCTCATGATCTGCAGCTTCCGGTCGTGATCGCGAATGAAGCGCGCCGCGCGCCGCGGGTCCGCATCGGTTTCGATCACCACATGCGAGCCGTTGTGCACGTCATTGACCGTGGCGTTGAATTCCATGCGCAGCCCATCACACAGCCGCTCCCAGTCGAAGTCGTCGTCCGGGTGAAAGACCGTGAACTTGGAAAACCCGGGACGCGCCGGATTGTGGTAGACGGCGACGCCAGCGCTGTCAGGGCCGCGATCGGTCATCTCGATCAGCATCGGGGTGAACAGCCCGCCCAGCTGATCCTTGAGGTCTTCGTTCTTGATAAAAAGACCGACGATCCCGCACATCGAACATCTCCCGTCTGGTGTCAGGGGCGGCAGGACGATGCCCCTTGGAGGTGGCAACTGCTCCAAAATCGGACCGATTTTAGGTAGATTTCTGGACCAATTCCATATGGATTGTCCTTCTGCGTCCCGCAACTGGCAGGGGTCTGGTATGAATCCCGCGCTTAGCGGACTGATCGCCGCACTTTCGTGGGGCACCCACGATTTCGCCGCGCGCTTCGTCGCGCAGGGCATCGGATATGTCAACGCCGTGCTCGGCGTCACGCTGGCCGGGATCGGCTGGCTGGGCCTGTACATCCTGGTTTTCGGCGAGGTGATCACGCTGTCCGCGGACATCTGGCTGGCCGCGGTCTCGGGAGGCGTTTTCGCGCTGGCGACCATGTGGCTCTTCGCGGCGCTGGCCATTGGGCCGGTGGCCGTCGTGGCGCCCATCGTCGGGGCGTTTCCCATCTATAACGTCGCCTTCGCGGTCATGCAGGGCGCACAGCCCGATCCGCTCACCTGGGCGGCGATGGCCGCGGTGATCTCGGGAGTCGTCGTGGTCGCCCGCTACGATCCCGCCGCCGGCGGCGAGCCCAAAAGCTGGCGGCCGCGGTTCAGCCCGGCCTTGGCCTTCTCCTTTGCATCCGGGTTCTGCTTCGCGGTCTCCTTCATCGTGGGCCAGCAGGCCACCGTGATCCTGGGCGAGGTGCAGACGGTCTTCATCGGGCGGTTTTTTGGCCTCGCGGTGATCGTCGCCGTGCTGCTGCAGCGCGCCGAGGCGCCGCGATTGCCCGTGCGGTGGTGGCCGGTCTTCGTCGGAATGGGCGCTCTGGACGCCATCGCGCTGGTCTCCGTCGTCGCCGCAGGCCATAC
>JAWVYK010000054.1:0-12898 GCA_033722755.1 Rhodovibrionaceae bacterium
GCGGTGGCCAAAGTGAACTGGCCGCCGCTCACCTGCATGCCGTCGCCCGAATCTCCGGCGAAGCGCACGACAGCGTGTTCGAGCCGCTCGCGCGGCTCGTCTGCACCTTCCTTAAGCGCCGTGGCTCCGTCCATCATCGCCGTTCAGATCGCCAGATTTCGGTTCCAGTTTTCCGGGCCGGCATCCCTACACCGCCGCGCCCACAGTGTCATCCATCAATTTTCTGTGGATTTCCGCCGTTTCACCCCGTTTCGCCGCGATATTGACGCAGCAGGTCGAGCATCTCCTTGACCTTGGTCAGTTTGCGTCGCGGGCTTCCGGGCGGCGCGGCGGCCACTTCGGCTTCGTCCAGCACCCGCCAGTCCTTGAAACTCACCCAGTCTACATGGCGTTGCGAAAGCAAGGCTTCCAGACCCGGACGGCCCGGTTTTTTGCCGCCGTCGGCAAGGTCGCGGGAAATCGCCCGGGCCGCCTGGTCGCCGTCGGCCTTGTTGGTGCCGATGACCCCGCGCGGTCCGCGTTTGACCCAGCCCACGACGTAGAGGCCCGGCGCAACGCGGCCCTCGCGGTTGCGCACGCGCCCGCGAGCCTTGTCGAAGGGCACGCCGGAAATGGGCATCGCCTGATAGCCGATGGCCGAGACAATCAGCCCGCAGTCGATGTCGAAGGTCTCGCCGGTTCCCTCTGCCCTGCCCCGGCGCACCCGCGTGCGCTCGAGCCGCAGTCCGGCAACGCGCTCGCCGCCCAGCACCTCGACCGGCTTGGCATAGAAGTCGAATTGCACCTGCTTGCTCTGGCCAGCGTCTTCGATCCCGGCGAAGCGCCGCAGCACCTCCAGGTTCTTCTCCGCCAACCGCCGGTCGCGTCCGCTGAGCGAATCCGGCAGTTCCTTCGGCAGCACGGCCGGGTCCACCAGGGGGCGCGCCTCGTTCAACTCGCCCAGTTCGCGCAACTCCTTGGTGGTAAAACGCGCTTCGACGGGGCCGCGCCGCCCGATCAAGTGGACCTTGCGGATTGGCGCGGCAAAGATCGCCTCGGCGGCATAATCCGCGATGTCGGAGGCCCGCATCTCCTGCGGTGTTTTCACCAGCACGCGGGCGATGTCGATCGCCACATTGCCGTTGCCGATGACGGCGGCTGTCTCGGTGTCCAGCGGCGGGTCCAGGTGCTGGAAGTCGGGGTGGCCGTTATACCAGCCCACAAAGGCGGCCGAGCCCAGGACGCCGGCCTTGTCCTCGCCCGGGATGCCGAGCCTGCGATCGCGCGGCGCGCCGGTCGCCAGGACGACCGCGTCGTATATCTCCCGTAACTCGTCGAGCGTGAGGTCCCGGTCGAGGGCGACGTTGCCGTAGAAACGAACCTGCTCGTGCGCAGCGGTGCGTTCATAAGCCCGCACCACCCGCTTGGTCGACTGGTGATCCGGCGCCACGCCGGCGCGCACCAGCCCGTAGGGCGTTGGAAGCTTTTCAATGATGTCGATTCGGCAGTCCGGGCCGCTTTTCAGCAGCGCTTCGGCGGCGTAAAAGCCGCTCGGCCCCGCGCCCACAATCGCTACACTGGCCGTCACGGCAGCGACTCCCCACATGAATGCCGGTCGAGTGTAACAGCCCGACAGTTATTGCAAAGCCGCGCATCCGTTTGCGCAGGCGGCTTGCCGGCTTGACGCTGTGCCGGGGCTTTGCTGATCTTGGCGCTTGGCACGGAACTCGCAAACTCAACAAAAATGGAAAGCCACGGGACAATGCTCCGCCGTAAACTTCTCGCCGCCGCACTTGGCTTGGCGGCCGGCCTCGCCCTATCGCCGTTTCCGGCCGCAGCGCCAGCGCACGCGCAAGATGGCGATCCGATCAAGATCGGCGACCTGAACAGCTATACCTCGTTGCCCGCCTTCACCCTGCCCTACAAGAAAGGCTGGCAACTCGCGCTCGAGGAGATCAACCGCGCCGGCGGCGTCATGGGTCGGCCGTTGGAGGTGATCAGCCGGGACGATGGCGGCTCTCCGGGCGATGCGCAGACGGTCGCCAACGAGCTGGTTCGCCGCGAAGGCGTCGTCATGCTCGTGGGCACGATCCTCAGCCATGTCGGTCTTGCCGTGTCGGACTATGCGGCGCAGGCCGACGTTCCCTTCCTTGCCGCGGAACCGCTGACCGACGCCATTGCCTGGTCCAAGGGCAACGACGTGACCTTCCGCCTGCGCCCGGGCACCTACGTGCAGGCGGCGATGCTGGCCGAAGAGGCCGCCAAGCTCGACGTCACGCGCTGGGCCACCGTGGCGCCGAACTATGAATACGGCCAGTCGGCCGTCGCCGCCTTCAAGACGCTTCTGAAGGAGCGCCGCCCCGACGTCGAATTCGTTGAGGAGCAGTGGCCGGCGTTGTTCAAGATCGATGCAGGCGCGACGGTGCAGGCGCTGGCGCGCGCCGAGCCCGAGGCGATTTTCAACGTCACCTTCGGCACCGACCTGGTGAAGTTCGTGCGCGAAGGCAGCCTGCGCGGGCTTTTCGAGAACCGTGAGGTGGTCAGCCTGCTGACCGGCGAGCCGGAGTGGATGAATCCGCTGGGCGAGGAGGTCCCCGTCGGCTGGATCGTTACCGGCTATCCCTGGTACGACCTGGACACGCCGGAACATCTTGCCTTCCTGAAGGACTACCGCGAACGGTTCGGGGAGCCGCCGCGCATGGGCTCCGTCGTGGGCTACGTTTCCCTGCACGCGATCGCCAAGGCCATCGGCAAGGCAGAGAGCACCGAGACCGCGGCGATCACGGAAGCGATGCGCGGCATGGCGCTGGATACGCCCTTTGGCCCGATCGTCTTCCGCCGCGTGGATCAGCAGTCGACCATGGGCACGTTCGTCGGCCGCACGATCCGCCGCGAAGGCGAAGCCGGTGCGCCCGGCGGCATGGAGGACTGGCGCTATGCGCCGGGGCACGCCTATCTGCCGTCCCAGGAGGAGGTGAAAGCCTGGCGGCCGGAAGGCTGAGGAGGCTGGCAACCCGCAGGCCAGCAACAAATTTTCGAAATCGCAAAAAGATGTCGGGTCCGGTTGACCCCGGCCTTCGGCGCGTGAGACGCTATCGCGCATCTCGGCCGATCCGACACCAACCCAATCGAGGGAATTTCCCGGGAATATGAAGTTCGACGACACTCAGATCTCCACGATGCAAGACCAGACCGGTTTGCAGCCGATCCCGGATGACAATCCGGCAATGGAGCAGCTCAAGCAGGCTTTCGGGGAGCACACCTTCTACCTGGACGAACAAGGCCTTTACGTCTGGGAGTGGATCGAAGGACCGGAAGCCGATGGCCAACCGGTGACGGCGGTGCAGATCGCGACCTGGGCGGACGAAGACAAGACCGCCCTGCAGCCGACCGAACCGCAAGTCGTCGACGCCGTCGTCAAGCTCGATCCGGATGCCGACGACGAAGAAGACGGCGGGGGCTCCGCGGCCTGAAGCAACCGGCGGGCGGAAAGCGCCGCGCCGTACGACGGACCGTTGAGCAGCCGCGACCGGCGGCACGCTTCATCCTTTGGCTTTAGGAAACCCGCGCACACTGTGTCCGCGGGCACGGGGGAATTCGCGCTTGCCGCAAGATTGCGGTTTCCTCGAACGGCGGGATGGTTACTCTCCCGCCCATGTCGTTTCTCGTCGTTCAGTTCCTGACCGGGCTGGCCAACGCCTCGTCGCTGTTTCTGGTGGCGTGCGGGCTGTCGATTATCTTCGGCGTGACCCGCATCGTGAACTTTGCCCACGGCTCGCTCTACATGCTGGGCGCTTACGGGGCCTACAGCCTGTCCGGTGCGCTGATGCCATTTCTGGGTGGCGGCGGGTTCTGGCTCGGTCTGCTTGCCTCGGCGCTGGCCGTGGGTGCGCTGGGCGCGGCCGTCGAGGTTCTGGTGCTCAGGCGCATCTACAAGTCACCCGAATTGTTCCAGCTTCTGGCCACCTTCGGGCTGGTGCTGGTCATTCAGGATCTCACGCTTCTGGCCTGGGGACCCGAGGACCTGCTGGGCCCGCGCGCACCCTGGGCAGACGGCTCGGTCGAGATTCTCGGCCAGCGGCTGCCGGAATACGACCTGGTGCTGATCGCGATCGGGCCAGCCGTGCTGGGCGCGCTCTGGCTGCTGTTTCACCGAACCCGCTGGGGCATCCTCGTGCGCGCGGCGACGCAGGACCGGGAGATGGTCGGCGCCCTGGGCGTTCGCCAGAAACGACTGTTCACCTCCGTCGTGGCGTTGGGCGCGTTCCTGGCCGGCCTCGGCGGAGCCATGCAGCTTCCCCGGGAGGCCGCCAATCTCGGCATGGATCTGAACGTGATCGCGGAGGCCTTCGTGGTGGTCGTGGTCGGCGGCATGGGAAGCATCGTCGGACCTTTCCTCGCCGCCCTTTTGATCGCCCAGATCGGCGCCTTCGGGATTCTCGTGCTGCCGCAGATGACGCTGGTCTTCATGTTCCTGGTGATGGCGGTGGTGCTGGTCTTGCGCCCGCAAGGTCTGCTGGGCCGGCCGGAGCAGCCGGGCGAAGGTCCGCGCGGTTTGCCCGAGCCGATGCTCGCACCCGCCGGCCGCGGCCTGTGGGCAATCGGCCTCGCGGCGCTGGCCGCGCTTGCGATGCTGCCGGCGGGCCTCGACGCCTATCTCGTCACCGTCGCAACGGAAATCGCGATCCTGGCGCTTTTCGCGGCGTCGCTGCAGTTCCTGATGGGCGTGGGCGGCATGATCTCTTTCGGCCATGCCGCCTATCTCGGCCTGGGGGCCTACGCCGCCGCACTGCTGGTAAAGCACGCCGGGCTGCCGATGGAGATCAATCTCTTGCTGGCCCCGGCGGCCGGCGCCGTGGGCGCGCTGATCTTCGGCTGGTTTTGCGTGCGTCTGAGCGGTGTCTACCTGGCGATGCTGACCCTCGCCTTCGCCCAGATCCTGTGGTCGGTGGCCTTTCAGTGGGTGGCGGTCACGGGCGGTGACAACGGCATCCTGGGCGTCTGGCCGAGCCGATGGGCGAGCGATCCGACCGTTTACTATCTGCTGGCGCTGGCTCTCGTCGCGCTCGGTGTCCTGGCGCTCAGGCATCTCGTCTTCGCCCCCTTCGGATTGGTGCTGCGCGCGGCCCGCGACGCGCCCCGGCGCGCGGAGGCGAGTGGCATCGACGTGCGCGGCCACCGCTGGCTCACCTTCACGATCGCCGGCACGGCAGCCGGCCTGGCCGGCGGGCTCTACGCCTATCTGAAAGGCAGTGTGTTTCCCGAGGCGCTGTCGATCCCGCAGTCGGTCGAGGGCCTCGTCATGGTGCTGCTTGGCGGCGTGCAGACCCTGAGCGGACCGCTGGTGGGCGCCGCAGCCTATATGGGATTTAAGACGGAGCTGGTCAGCCTGACAAACTTCTGGCGGCTCTATGTCGGGCTGCTGATCATCGCCGCCGTCATCGCCTTCCCGCGCGGCCTTGTCGGTACTGCGCGCGCACTGTTGGAGCGGCGGGCATGACCGCGACGCTGGAGGTCCACGATCTGGTCAAGCGCTTTGGCGGCGTCGACGCGCTGGCCGGCATCGGGTTCGATCTCGACGAGGGCGAGTTCACGGCGATGATCGGGCCCAACGGCGCGGGCAAGAGCACATGCTTCAACGTCATCGACGGCCAACTCCGCCCCGACGGCGGCACGGTCCGGCTCGACGGCCGTGACGTGAGCCGCGCCGATGCGCGGCGAATGAACCGCCTGGGCGTGGGCCGCACGTTCCAGGTGGCGGCGGCCTTCGCCTCGCTCAGCGTCGCCGACAATCTGCGCGCGGCCATCATCGCCCGGGAAAACCGGGCACGGCAGGTCTGGCCGCGGGCGCACCGCCTTTACCGGGAAGAGGTGGACGGGCTTCTCTCGCGCGTCGGGCTGACGGATGCCGCCGCCCGACAGGCCGCGCTCCTGGCCTACGGCGATATCAAGCGCCTGGAGCTGGCCATCGCGCTGGCCGGCCGGCCTCGGGTCCTCTTGATGGACGAGCCCACGGCAGGCATGGCCCCGGCCGAGCGCCGGCAACTGATGGAACTCGTCCGAAGCATCGCCGGTGAGGAAGGTCTGACTGTGCTCTTCACCGAGCACGATATGGACGTGGTCTTCGACCACGCGGCGCGGATTATCGTGCTCGACCGCGGCCGGATATTGGCGGACGGCACACCGGCGGAGGTGCGGCGCAACGCGAAAGTACGCGAGAGCTATCTGGGAAGCGGATTCGGTGGCGGCGATGCTGAGCCTGAGTGAGGTGAAGGTCTATTATGGCCGCGCGCAGGTGCTCTTCGGCCTCTCCTTCGAAGTGGCGCGCGGCGAGGTCGTGGCGCTCATGGGCCGCAATGGTGCCGGCAAGTCGACGACGCTGAAAACGGTGATGGGAATCGTTGAGCCGTCCGCAGGCGAAATCCGCTTCGATGGGGTCGACATCGCAGGGCGCGCGGCGCACGAGATCGCCGGGCTTGGCATCGGTTACGTGCCGGAGGATCGCCGCATCTTCACCGAGCTGACGGTCGCCGAGAACCTGGAGACAGGCCGGCAGCCGCCGCGAGACGACGCGCCGCAATGGACGCCCTCGCAGCTCTTCGAGCTGTTCCCCAACCTGGCTGGCATGCGCCACCGCCGCGCCGCGCGCACCAGCGGCGGCGAGCAGCAGATGCTGGCTTTGGCGCGCACGCTGATGGGCAATCCCCGCCTGCTGCTGCTGGACGAACCATCGGAAGGACTCGCGCCGGTCATCGTCGAGCAACTCGTCACGACGATAAAGGAGCTCAAGGACGAAGGCCTCACAGTCCTGCTTTCCGAGCAGAACCTGCGCTTTGCCGGCGCCGTGGCCGACCGCGCCCTGGTGATCGAGAAAGGCCGCCTCGTCCACAGCGGGCCAATGGACGACTTCCTCGGCGATGAAGAGCTCAGGCGGCAATATTTGGCCGTCTAGACGCACCGTCAAAAGCCGCTGACAGCCGGTTCCGGCGGGCTTTCCGAACCGCACGACTCGAGCCCGCCGCGCATCTCTGCGTCCTCGAATAACCCTACGACATTGAGGAAATTACGCCGAATGAGATCAAATATTGCTAAATATAGATGCTTGCTAATACGAAAATGACCTTGATTGCGATCCGCTATCGACGTCATGGTCACATTTGCGTGACACTTCAATTGCGTGGGCGTTGCGGGTGGCACTGTCGCAATCCGAACAGCGCTTGTCGCGCGGGACGAAGCCTCGGTTTCGCCTCGCCAATACCAAGACCGGAGGCGGTAATGCATCGCGCTTAGCGGTGAAAGCCGGCGAACAACAAGGATCAGTGAGGCTGCTCCATGTCCGATGATGATCTTGATCTGCGTTCGCTCGACGACGACGAGCTGGTCAAGCAGATGCAGGACGACCTCTACGACGGCCTGAAAGAGGAAGTCTCAGAGGGCGTCAACATCCTGTTGGAGCGCGGGTGGCCGCCTTACCGCATCCTGACCGAGGCTCTGGTGGAGGGCATGCGCATCGTCGGCATCGATTTCCGCGACGGCATCCTCTTCGTGCCCGAGGTTCTGATGTCCGCCAATTCCATGAAGGGCGGCATGCATATCCTGCGCCCGCTGCTGGCGGAGACCGGTGCGCCGAAGATCGGCAAGATGGTCATCGGCACGGTCAAGGGCGATATTCACGACATCGGCAAGAACCTCGTCTCCATGATGATGGAGGGCGCCGGTTTCGAGGTGATCGACATCGGCATCAACAATCCGGTCGAGAAATACCTGGCGGCTCTGGAGGAGCACAAGCCGGACATCCTGGGGATGTCGGCTCTGCTCACCACGACGATGCCCTATATGAAGGTCGTCATCGACACCATGAAGGAGCAGGGCATCCGCGACGACTACATCGTTCTGGTCGGCGGCGCGCCGCTGAACGCGGCCGTCGCGGAAGCCATCGGCGCCGATGCCTACTGCCGTGACGCGGCGGTGGCCGTCGAGACCGCCAAGGATTTGATCAAGCGTCGGCATAACCAGGCCGCCGGGCAGGCTGCGGCGGGGTAAACCGCCCTCGCCTGCGCGTTGGCCGCAATTTCGGGGAGAGCGGGTCCATGTCACGCCCCGCTGCGCCATCGGTGTACCCGGAAGACGCTGCGTCCGTCGAGGACGCGGGCGCAGGGCGGACGTTGCTGATCGCCTGCGGCGCGCTGGCGCGCGAAGTGGTGGAAGCCATCCGCTTGAACGGCTGGACGCACATGAGCGTCACCTGCCTGCCGGCGATCTGGCACAACTATCCGGACCGCATTCCCGAGGGCGTGCGTGCAAAAATCCGGGCAGCCAGGCCACACTACGAGCAAATCTTCGTCGTCTATGGCGATTGCGGCAGCGGCGGCGAGCTCGACCGCGTGCTCGAGGAAGAAGGCGTCGAGCGGCTGGAAGGCCCGCACTGCTATGCCTTCTATGCCGGCCAGGAGAACTTCGAGGAGATGACTGAGCGCGAGATCGGCACCTTCTATCTGACCGACTATCTGGCGCGCCATTTCGACCGTTTGATTATCCAGGGGCTCGGCATTGACCGGCATCCAGAGCTCCTCGAGATGTATTTCGGCAACTACACCAAGCTCGTCTATCTGGCGCAGAGCGACGACCCGGGGCTGGACGCCAAGGCCGAGGCGGCGGCGGAACGCCTGGGCCTGGCCTATGAGCGCGTTTACACGGGCCTTGGCGAGCTCGGCGATTTCATGCGCCAGGCCGCCGGCCGGCGCACCGCCGGCTAGCGCGCGGTCAAAGAGAGGTTGCCTGCAATGGCTCAACTCACCATTGTCTATTGGCGTGACATCCCGGCCCAGGTCATCGTCAAGGCCGGCCGGCAGAACGCGAAGCGCCAGCTCGACGGCCGCTTCGAGACCGCCATCGACCGCGCCGCCATGCGTGCGAAGCTGCGCGATACGGACTCCTACCTCGCCCACTGGCGCCGCGGCGAACCGCAGCAAGTTGGCGACGACCTGGAGGCGGAGGCCGAGGCCGCGGCACGGCGCATCGAGGCCGAGTACGACGACGAGCGCCTGAAATCCCTGGTCGCAAACGGCGGCCTGGCCCCCTCCTGAGGAACATGAAACATGTCCGCACAGAACAAACCCGAAGCCGCCAGACTGAACGACCCGAAGTCGCAGATCGTCGACTTCATGCAGGGCTTTACAATCGAAACCACGCCGGGCTCGGCAGCCAAGATTCCGGACTACCGCGAGCACCTGCGTCCCGGCACGGTCGTCTCGGTCACCTTTCTGCCGGGCTCGGATTTCAAGGACACGGTGGCCACGTCCAAGCGCCTGAAGGAGGAGGGCTTCGTCCCCGCCCCGCACTTTGCAGCGCGCTCGATTCCCAGCGAAGCGGCTTTCAAGGGCTATCTGGAGCGCCTGCAATCCGAGGCCGGCGTCGATCAGGTGGTGGTGCTGGGCGGCGGCGTCGACAAACCGATCGGTCCCTTCGACAACTCGATGCAGCTTCTCGAAACCGGTCTTTTCGACAAGTTCGGGATCAAGCGCATCGGTGTGGCGGGTCATCCCGAGGGCAGCCCCGACATTCCAAACAAGATGGTGGCCGAGGCGCTGGCCTGGAAGAATGCCTTTGTCAAGCGCACCGACGCCGAGCTCTATGTGGTGACGCAGTTCTGCTTCGAGGCGGAGCCGATCATCAAATGGGACAAGGCCATTCAGGCCGACGGCAACGTGCTGCCCGTCCACATCGGCGTGCCGGGGCTGGCGACGATCAAGACGCTGATCAACCACGCCAGGGCCTGCGGCGTCGGCCCCTCGATGCGCTTCCTGACCCGGCAGGCGCGCAACGTGACGAAGCTCATGACGGTCAATGCGCCCGACAAGCTGGTCACCGACCTGGCCCGCTACCGCGCGGAGGACCCGTCGTGCGGCATCCACAAAGTGCACATGTATCCCCTCGGCGGCATGCGCAAATCCGCGGCCTGGGCCTATCAGGTCGTCGACGGCGAGTTCGACATGAAGAAGGACGGCAAGGGCTTCACCGTCCGCAAATCGGTCGAATAAACCGGCCGAGAAACCCGGCCGGAACGGAATGGCGCGGCTCGGCTACTGAATGTCGCCATCGCGGAAGCTCTGCGGGGCCTCCGGCGGCTTTATGCGCGGCAGTCTGCCGGCCTCGCCGGATAACTGCCCGACACGAATTCGAGAGAGGATTCGCCGCCATGACAAAGACCGTCGTCAGCTCGCACAAGAAACAGGTCACCATCGGATTCGATCAGCCGTTCTGCATCATCGGCGAGCGGATCAATCCCACCGGGCGCAAGCGTCTGGCCGCTGAAATGGCGGCGGGCGACTTCTCCACCGTCGAGGCGGACACTTTGGCGCAGGTGCAGGCCGGCGCACACATGCTGGACGTCAACGCCGGCATCCCGCTGGCCGACGAGCCGGCGATCCTGGCCGAGACCATCAAGCTGGTGCAGTCGCTGACCGACGTGCCGCTGTCGATCGATTCCTCGATCGTCGAGGCCCTGGAACGCGGCTTGGAGGTCTACCAGGGCAAAGCGCTGGTCAACTCGGTGACCGGCGAGGAAGAGCGCCTGGAAGCGGTCCTCCCGCTGATCAAGAAGTACGACGCCGCCGTCGTCGCAATCTCCAACGACGAAACAGGTATTTCCGAAGATCCCGACGTGCGCTACGAGGTCGCCAAGAAAATCGTCGAGCGGGCGGCGGATTTCGGCATCGCGCGCGAAGACGTGGTGGTCGACCCGCTGGTCATGCCCATCGGCGCGCTGGGCGGCGCCGGCAAGCAGGCCTTCGAAATCGTCCGGCGGCTGAAGGAGGAGCTCGGCGTCAACACCACCTGCGGCGCTTCCAACATCTCCTTCGGGCTTCCCAACCGGCATGCCATGAACGCCACCTTCCTGGCGATGGCCGCCGGGTTCGGCATGACCTCGGCGATCATGAATCCCCTGCACCAGGAGGAGATGGCGGGCATCATGGCTTCCGACGTGCTGCTGGAGAAGGACCGCAACTGCATCCGCTGGATGCGCAAGTTCCGCGAGCCCGCGGCCGAAGGCCAGGAAGGCGCGCGTGCCGGGCGCGGCGAACGCCGCCGGCGCCGGGTCTGAATCGGAGGCGCGAAGGCCCGCCATGGCAAAGGAAGACGCCCTCGTCGTCTTCACCCCGTCCGGCCGGCGTGGCCGTTTTCCGGTCGGCACGTCCCTCCTGAAATGCGCCCGGCGACTGGGCGTGGACGTCGATTCCGTCTGCGGCGGCCGCGGGCTGTGCGGCCGCTGTCAGGTGGTCGTCAGCGAAGGCGAATTCGCCAAGCACGGTATCGAAAGCCGGGCCGACCACGTCAGCGGCTGGAACGAGGTCGAGGCGCGCTATGACGCCAAGAAGGGCGTCAAATCCGGCCGGCGGCTGTCCTGCCAGGCGATGCTGCTGGACGACGTCGTCATCGACGTTCCCGCCGACAGTCAGGTCCACAAGCAGGTCGTGCGCAAGCGCGCCGAAGTCCGCGACATCAAGCTGGACCCGGCGATCCGACTGCACTTCGTCGAGGTTACCGAGCCGGACATGTACCATGCCCGCGGCGATCTGGAGCGCCTGCAGCAGGCGCTGCGCGAGCAGTGGGATTTGCAGGAGCTGGAAGACTGCGACCTGCGCACCATGCAGAACCTGCAGAAGGCGCTGCGCCAGGGCGAGTGGAAGGTCACCGTCGCCGTCCACCGCGGCAAGCGGATCACCGCGATCTGGCCGGGCTTCCACGACAAGGCCTTCGGGCTCGCGGTCGATGTGGGCTCCACCACCGTGGCGGCGCACCTCTGCGATCTCGCCAGCGGCGAGGTGGTCGCCTCCGGCGGCGTGATGAACCCGCAGATCCGCTTTGGCGAGGACCTGATGAGCCGGGTCTCCTATGTCATGATGAACCCCGGTGGCGATCAGGAGATGACCCGCGCCCTGCGCGACGCGCTGAACGACCTGATCGACGAGGTCGCGGCCGAAGCCGGGATCGACAAGACCTGGATCCTGAACGCCACCTTCGTCGGCAATCCGATCATGCACCACCTGCTGCTCGGCATCGATCCGACGGAGCTGGGCGGCGCGCCCTTCGCGCTCGCCACCGACACTGGAATGACGCTCTGGGCCGCGGAGCTCGAGGTGCATATCCACCCGGACGCGCGCGTCTACGTGCTGCCCTGCATCGCCGGCCACGTGGGGGCGGACACCGCCGGGGTCATCCTGTCCGAGACGCCGCACCTTTTCGAGGAACTGAGCCTCGTGGTCGATGTCGGCACAAACGCCGAAATCGTGCTTGGCAACAAGGAGGGCCTGCTCGCCGCCTCCTCGCCCACCGGCCCGGCTTTCGAGGGCGCACAGATCTCCGGCGGCCAGCGCGCCGCTCCCGGCGCAATCGAGCGCGTACGCGTCGACCCGGAGACGCTGGAGCCGCGCTTCAAGGTGATCGGCTGCGATCTGTGGTCCAACGAGGAAGGCTTTGCCGAGGGCGTGAAGAAGATCGGCGTGACCGGAATTTGCGGCTCCGGCATCATCGAGGTGCTGGCCGAGATGTTCCTGGCCGGGATCATCGCCAGCGACGGCACCATAGACGGCGCCATGGCCGCGAAGAGCGACCGCGTGCAGGCCGACGGGCGCACCTTCTGCTATCTGCTCCATGAAGGCGAGCCGGAGATTCGCATCACCCAGAACGACGTGCGCGCCATACAGCTGGCCAAGGCCGCGCTCTATGCCGGCGCGCGCCTGCTGATGGATCACCGCGGCGTCGACAAGGTCGATCGCATCGTGCTGGCCGGCGCCTTCGGCAGTCACATCGATACGAAATACGCCATGGTCCTGGGCCTGATTCCGGACTGCGACCTGTCAAAGGTCTATGCCGCGGGCAACGCGGCGGGGACCGGCGCGCGCATCGCGCTGCTCAA
>JAWVYK010000055.1:0-12831 GCA_033722755.1 Rhodovibrionaceae bacterium
ACTGGTATGAGTCCACCTATCAGGAGCTCAAATACCTCTATCCCGCACTGTCGCCGCGCGGCGTCCTCCTGCTGGACGACTACGGCTCCTTCCAAGGCGCGAAGAAAGCGGTCGACAGCTATATCGCCGAAAACGGACTCGACCTCGTCCTGCACCGCGTCGACAGCACCGGGCGCACCGCGGTCAAGCCCTGACGGCGGGCTGCGCGAGGCGAACGCCTTTGATGTTTCGCGCGTTAACTCCCCGAATTTCAGATGCATCGAGGAGTATACGACATGGCGAACTTCGTAATGCTGACGCGCGTCGACCACATGCCCGGCCAGGAGCCGACGCAGCTGGAGGAACTGGAGAAGAAGGTGAAGTCGGCGGTCGAGAGCGCCTGCCCCGACGTGGACTGGGTCTGCAACTACGCCATCATGGGCCCATACGACTATCTGGACATCTTCACCGCACCCGACGTTGAGACGGCGATGAAGGTCGGAACGATCGTGCGCACGCACGGCAACGCCACGGTGCAGATCTGGCCGGCCACCGAGTGGGCGCGCTTCAAGGACATCGCCCGCGATTCGACCAGCGCAGCCTAATTCGAGCGGATTTCTGGCACCTCACGCGGAAACGAAACCCCCGCCGGAAGGACCGGCGGGGGTTTCGATGTCTTGGGCTTCCGGTCGTCTATGCGTGCTTGGAGACGTCGGCCAGGGCCTGCGCGGCCGGGCGGATCGACTGGCTGGTGACAGCCATATCCCCCAGCGAGACGATACCGACAAGCCGTTTGTCGCGGTCGACCACCGGCAGGCGTCTGACCCGCTTCTCGCTCATCGATTGCTCCGCTTCGTCGACCGACTGGTCGTCGAAGACATAGTAGACCTCGTCGCTCATGACGTCGCGGACTTGCGTGCTGCCCGGATCGCGGCCTTCCGCGACCGAGCGCACCACGATGTCGCGATCGGTCAGCATGCCCACCAAGCGGTCGTCCTTGCCGACCGGCAACACGCCGAAATCGCCGTCGCGCATGGCGACAGCGGCTTCCTTCAGGCTGTTGTCGGGCGACAGGAACTGCACGTCCTTGCTCATGATTTCACGGATTTGCATGATTCCTCCCGATTGGCGGTTGGTGTGTCGCTTTCACCCATTCACGTACGAACGAGACGACGCAGGACAACCGGAAATCTCTGAAATTTTCTTGCAAATTCCGTGCGTTAGGCCGCCGTATCCCAGGCCGGCGCCCAACTTGGGTTGATCAGACGTGCGCCCTTTTCCAGCCCGTCGATCTCGGCAATTTCACCGTCGCTCAGCGCGAAATCGAAGATCTCGAAGTTCTGCCGGCAGTGATCCTTGTTGGAGGTGCGCGGGATGGCGGCCACGCCGTCCTGCTCGATCAGCCAGCGCAGCGCGACCTGCGCCTCGTTCTTGTCGTGCGTCTGGCCAATGCGCTTGAGCACCGGGTTGCCGAAGGTCTCTCCCTGGGCAATAGGGCAATAGGCGGTCAGCATCATGTCGGCGCCGCGCAGGTAGTCCAGCACCGGCGTCTGCGACATGAAAGGATGATACTCGACCTGATTGCACAGGAGGTCGGCCCCATGCTCTTCGACCGCCTCTTTCAGCAGCTTGACCGTGAAGTTGGATACGCCGATGTGCCGCGCTTTGCCGGCGGATTTCAGCTCTTCCAGGGCGCGGAGACTGGCGTCCAGGTCGACCTCCGGATTGGGCCAGTGAATGAGCAGCAGATCCACGTAATCCGTCTTCAAGCGCTGCAGGCTCTCCTCCGCGGAGCGCTTCATGTCGTCCGGCTCCAGCCGGTCCATCCAGACCTTGGTCGTCAGGAAGACCTCGTCGCGGTCGGCATCGCTGTCGGCGATGGCCTGGCCGACCTCGTCCTCGTTTTCGTAGGCCTGGGCCGTGTCGATGTGACGGTAGCCGACCTCGTCGAGGGCGAAGCGCACCATGTCGACGCACTCGTCGCCCTTGAGCTGCCAAGTGCCGAATCCCAGCGCCGGCACACGCGCACCCTTCCGCTCTACGTAGCGCATTGTCGATCCTCACGTTTCCTTGCAAAGAGGGGTGGTCGATCAGTCATCGAGAAAACGCCGGCGAACCCGGAAGGTTCGCCCGGGCGCAAGGCCCTAAAGCGCCGAGTAGCCGGTGAAGATGAAGTAGATGTAGGCGCCGTAGGCCGCCACCATGGCAGCGCCCAATGGCGCGCGCATGGTGCGCTTGCTGACCAGCAGAAGCGCCAGCAACAGGGCCGCGGCCAGCATCACCATGAAATCGACTCTCAGCATGGTCGCACCGATCGGCACCTGCGTGACCAGCGCCGTCACGCCCAGCATGCCCAGGATGTTGAAGACGTTGCTGCCCAAGACGTTGCCCAGGGCCACATCCGGATGCCCCCGGTAGGAGGCGATGACGGCCGTGGCAAGCTCCGGCAGCGAGGTGCCGATGGCGACCAGCGAAAGGCCGATCACGGCCTGAGGAATGCCAAAGGACACGGCGATTTCAATGGCGCCGCCGACCAGCAGGTGCGAGCCCAGGATCAGCAACCCCAATCCGCCAAACAGCGCCAGGAGCGCCAGCTTGGGACCGAGGGACAGGCTGCGCATTTCCTCCATTTCGTGCTCGACGAAGCTTTGCTGCCCCGCCTCGCGCCGATCGCACCAGAGCGAGAACACGAGATAGCCGCCGAGCGCCGCAATCATAAGCAGGCCCTGCCAGGCCAGAATCCTGCCGTAGAGGCCGAGTGCGACCAGCACAAGCGTGGCGATCACCATCGCGGCATTGTCACGGCGCATGAAGCCATTGCGCAGCACCAGCGGCCGCACGATCGCGGCGATGCCGAGGATCAGCAGGATATTTGCGATGTTGCTGCCGACCACATTGCCGAGTGCGATATCCGGCTGGTCGCGGAAAGCGGCTTCCAGGCAAACCACCAGTTCGGGGGCCGACGTGCCGAAACCCACCACAACAAAGGCGATCAGGATCGGCGAGACCCCGAGCCGATCTGCAGTGATCACCGCCCCGCGCACCAGGGACTCGCCGCCGACGAACAGGAAAATCAGGCCGGCGGTGGCGAAGAGATAGCTCATACGGGCCTTGCCATACACTCGAACGCCCGGGGCGCCGGCGCAGCGGCGCCGCCAGAAGCTTTCATGGTGCAGTGTTCCAACAAAACCTTCCCCGAGACTTGCGTTCGGCAACCCCGTCCCGCTTCGGCAATATTGTCCGCCGTCTGCCGATTGCAAGCTGTTGTGTGGTCGCCCGGTCGCCGACACCGGGATCTTGCGCATGGCCGGGCCAGCCGCGGGCTTGAGCTGACAGGCGCAAACGGCTAAACGGGGAGCGCCCGCTTCCGGCCGAGATGGCGAGGCCGGTGCTGCCCCCTGCCCGGCGTCCGCACGCTAAGGAGATACCTCCAAGCCATGCCGCTCGACCTCGCATGGGACGCAGTGCTCTCGCTGGCCGGCGCTATGCTGGTGGCCGGTCTTGCGGCGGGCTTCGTCGCAGGACTGCTTGGCGTCGGCGGCGGCATCGTTATCGTGCCCGTGCTGTTCCAGGTCTTCACGTTCCTCGGCATCGACCCGGCCGTGAAGATGCACCTGGCCGTCGGCACCTCGCTGGCGACCATCATTCTGACCGGTGCGCTGTCGACGCGCTCGCACCACCGCCGCGGTTCCGTCGATATCGCATTGCTGAAATCGTGGGGCCCGGCCATCCTGGCCGGTGTCGTCCTTGGGAGTGTTCTGGCCGGATTTGTCAGCGGCGAGGCGCTAACGGGCGTCTTCGCGGCGGTGGCGCTCATTGTCGCCGCGCACATGGCGCTGACGCCCGAAGGCACCACGCTGGCCGCGCGACTGCCGGGCGGTCTCGGCAGGCTCGGCATCGGTGCGATGATCGGCACGATATCCACCTTGATGGGCATCGGCGGAGGAACGCTTTCCGTGCCGATCCTCAGCCTGTTCAACTATCCGATCCGCAAGGCCGTCGGCACGGCGGCGGCGATCGGCCTTATCATCGGCGTGCCGGGCACGATCGGGTTCGTCGCCGGCGGGCTCGGCGCAGACGGGCTGCCGCCACTCAGCATCGGTTACGTCAATCTGGTCGGCTTTGCCCTCATCGTCCCCGCCAGCATGCTGATGGCCCCGCAGGGTGCGCGTGCCGCCCACGCGATACCGCAGGCTTGGCTGCGCCGGGCCTTTGCGGCGTTCCTGTTCCTGACATCGATCAGGCTATTCTATACGCTGGTTAACGCCTGAGAGCTTGGAACCGCGGCCCGGCGCTCTACGTCTACCCCTTTGTCGACCGGCATCCGACTGCGCCCCAACGCCTTAATGCCGCCGAGAAGACCGCGCAACATCGCGTAAAACGAATACGCAAAACCAGTAATTCGCGATTTATGCATAACTTTGGACCACATCTGATCGCTCTTTTCGCAAGCACGGCGCTGGCATTGGCCCCCAGCCTCGCCATCGCACAGGCTGGCGATGTGGGCAAAGGCGAGATGTTGCGCCAGACGCCCCAGGGCAAACCAGCCGCCGAAAGCGACCCCTACAGCGTGGAGATTTCCGGCGAACTTCCAGAGGAACTGCGTGGCCTGATCGAGCAATCCTCGCAATTGCTGGGGCTAAAGGACAAGCCGCCAGCCAGCACGGCCGCGCTGCGCCGGCGGGCGGAAGGCGACGTTGAGCGCTTTCGGGCGGTTTTGCGATCGGAGGGCCATTACGCCGGCGAGGTCGATTACGAAATCGACGAGGCCGCCGCGCCGCCGCAGGTCCAGATCACCGTGGAGGCGGGCCCGGCCTACACCCTGGAGACCTACAAGATCGAATATACCGGCGACACCAGCGAGGGACCCGAGTTGCCTCAGAACGGCTTCGAGCTCGGCCTCGAGCCGGAGATGCGCGCGCGGGCGCCGCGCATCGTCGCCACCCAGCAGCGTCTGCTGCAGCGCCTGGCCGAACGCGGCCGTCCCTTGGCCGAGGTCCGGGATCGCCGCACGGTCGTGCACCACAGCAAGCGCACGATGGACGTCACGCTGAAGGTCGACCCCGGCCCGCTTGCGCGGTTCGGGGCGCTCGATATCGACGGACTGGAACGGACCGACGAGCCTTACATCCAGGATTTCCCCACGTGGGAAGAGGGCGCGGTATTCGACCAGCGCAAGCTCGACTCCCTGCGCTCCGAGCTCAACGACACCGGCCTCTTCGAAAGCGTCATCGTCAGGCACGCCGAGGAGGTGGACAAAGACGGACGCCTGCCCATCCAAGTCACCCTCGTCGAACGGCCGCCACGGTCCATTGGCGGCGGCGCCAGCTATTCGACCAGCGAGGGGATTACGCTCGAAGCCTTTTGGGAGCACCGCAATTTCTTCGGCCGCAACGAGCGGCTGCGCACGACCCTGCGGCTGGGCGAGCTCGAACAAAGTCTTGCCGCCAGCCTGCGCAAGCCGCGCTTCCGCAATCCCCGGCAAGCGTTGCTTTTGGATCTGGAAGCCAGGCACGAGGACACGGACGCCTTCGAGGCGAACGTGCTGTCCGGCGCCGCGGCCCTGGATCGAAAGCTGAGCAAGGTTTGGAGCGTCAAATACGGCCTGTCCGCGGAATACGACGACATCGACGACCAGAAGGGCAACTCCCGCTTCATCATCGGCGGTATCCCGTTGTCAGCCACGCGCGATACGCGCGATAACATTTTGAACCCGACCAGTGGAACGCGCGTGACACTGGCCATGACTCCCTTCGTAACGACCGGCGATTCCGAGGAAATTTTCCTGCGCGCGGAAACCGAGGTGGCGGGTTATCTCTCGCTGGACGACGACGGCTGGATCGTGCTGGCCGGGCGCACCCGCGTCGGCAGCATCGTGGGCGCTGACACCCTCGATATTCCGGCGACCAAGCGTTTTTATGCCGGCGGCGGCGGCTCCGTGCGCGGCTACGAGTTTCAGCGCATCGGGCCCCTGGACGGCGAGCTCGACCCTATCGGCGGCAGTTCCACCGTGGAAATCACCGGCGAGCTGCGCCTGCGCGTCTCGGAGACCATCGGACTGGTGCCCTTCGTCGAAGGTGGCAGCGTCTACGATGAATCCTATTTCTCTGGTGGCGGACCGGAAACGGAATTTCGCTGGGCGGCGGGCCTGGGCGTCCGCTACTTCACGCCGGTCGGCCCACTCCGCCTCGACATCGCCTTCCCGATCAACAAGCGCGAAGGGATCGACGACGATTATCAGTTCTACATTTCAATTGGGCAGTCCTTCTGAATGCCAACCGTCAAGCGCATAGCCTGGATTTCGGGCCTGGTGCTCCTGGCGCTGGTCGTCCTTTTGGCGGCGGCCGGCACGGGGGGTTACCTGTGGCTCAACAGCGCCGACGGTCGCCAGTGGCTGACCCGCACGGCGGAAGGCGCGGCAGCCGATGGCGGCATGCAGCTGGCCATCGAAGGGATCGAAGGCAATTTGCCGTTCTCGGCTTCGGTGACCCGGGCGCGCCTTGCGGATTCGGACGGGCAATGGCTGACACTGGAACAAGCCCGGGTGTCCTGGCGACCAATGGCGCTCCTGGACGGCGAGCTGTCCATCACGGAGATCAGCGCGGACAGCGTGACGGTCGAACGGCTGCCCGCCGCCGATGAGGCGGAGGACGCAGAGGCGGCTGAGAGGCAGGATGCGCCAGCCGAACTGCCTTCCCTGGAGCCGCCGCTGCCCATTCGCGTGGAGCGCCTGCAGATCCGCCGGCTGGCGCTGGGCGAGAAAGTCGTGGGCGAGGCCGCCGCGTTTTCGCTCGACGGCTCTTTGGCCGCGGAAGCCGCCGGCGGCATACGCAGCGCGCTTAGCCTGGAGCGACTGGATGACGCGCCACAGACAAGCATGCGGGCCGAGGCGGTTCTGGACAGCGGCAAAGGCACGCTGAGGCTCGATCTCGAGCTCACCGAGGCCGAGGGCGGTTTCCTGAGCGGCCTGGCTGAGCTGCCGGAGCGTCCGCCGCTGCGGCTGTCACTGGCCGGCGAGGGCCCGCTTTCAGCCTGGAAGGGCACGGCAGACCTGCAAGTTGCCGAGGCCGAAGGACGCTTTGAACTGACGCTTGAGGAGGCCCGCAGACTGCGGCTTGCCGGCAGCGTCAGCCCAGGGCCCTTCCTGCCCGAAAACCTGGAGCCGATCAGCCGCGGCGGACTCGAGCTGTCGCTGGACGCGGCCCGCGAAGGCGAGCAAGGGGTTCGCATCGAGAGCCTTGCCTTGACGAGCGAGGCCGTCGACCTGCGGGCCGCCGGCAGCGCCGACCTGGCTTCCGGCGACATCGCGCTCGAGGCGCGCCTCGTCCTGGCCGACGACGATGCGTTGGAGCGCATTATTGCGCCGACGCGCCTACAGTCGACGACGCTCGACGTGTCGCTTTCCGGCACCCTCGCCTCGCCCCGCGCCGAGGTCGCGCTCACCGCGGAGGCGGTGGAAGTCCCGGACCTCGGCTTCGGCAGTGTGAGCCTGAACATCGTGGCCGAGAGCGACCAAGGCTTCGCCGGCTTTGCGCAAGCGGCGCGTTTCACCGCACAGGCGAGCGCGCAGCAGATGAACGGCGCGGATAACGTCGCCGCAGGCCTGGGCGCCTTGCTGCGCGGACCGCTCCGCCTCGAGACCGCGGGATCGCTTGAGGGCGGGGATACCCTGAAGCTCTCCACGCTCGACCTGCGGCTGCCCGACGCTCAGGTGGCGGGCACCGCGGAGCTTATGCTGGCTGGGCAGAGCGTGAGCGCCGATCTGACCGTTGGTCTTGACGACCTAGCCAAGCTGGAACAGCTGGCCGGTCTGCCGTTGCGCGGGCGCGCGGACCTCAATACGCGAGTGAGCGTGCCGTCCTTCGACGGGCGTGTCGAAGCGGACTTCGACGGCACGCTGACGAACTTCGCGATGGGACAGGAGATCCCCGACACCCTGGTCGGCGAGCGGGCTGACGTGGTGGGCTCGATGATCCTGGCAGAGAACGGAGCGCTCGGCTTTCCAAGGCTGAACCTGAGTTCTCAGCGGGCGAACGTGGAGACCGCCATCGAATTTTCGGCGGACTTCACGACCTTCACCGTGGATGCGCGGGCGCAAGTGCCCGACGCGGCGATCCTGAACCGGGCGCTCGGTATTGAGATGAGCGGCGCGCTTGGTGCCGATGCCGAAATTTCGGGTCCCCTGGCGGACCCCAATGTCGACGGCGAGGCAAATCTCTCGCGTCTCGACCTTGGCGATCAGGGCCTCGAAGAGATTGCCGCGCGCTTCCAACTGCAGAACCTGGCAACCGGCCTGAACGGGACAATCTCCGCCAAGGCCGGCTCTGCCTATGGCCCCATCGAGGCGGCGACGCGACTGCGCCTCGGCAGCGACGTCGTGGAATTCAACGAGATCGACGCCACGCTCCTCGGGGTGCGCACGACGGGCGCGGTCTCCCTGCCCTATGCCGGCACGCCGATCGAGGGCGAACTGACGCTGGCCGCCGAGTCCCTCACGAAACTCCTTGGGCAAGCCGGGCTCTCCGGCGATGGCGCCGCCGATGTCGAAGTTCGGCTGAGCGGCCAGGACGGATCTCAGACGCTGCGCGCCAGCAGCGATATTCGCTCTCTCAGCCTCGATCTGGACGGCGCGCCGCTGACGACCGACGCCTTGCGCGTCGACCTGCGCGCCGACGATCTGCTGGCAGACATGCGATTCCAGGCCTCCCTGGATGGCGAAGGACTTGCAATGCCGCAAAGCGGGGTCGCGCTCAGCCGGGTCGCGCTCTCGGCGGACGGCAATCCGGAGGCGATCTCTTACAGTTTCGCCGCCGAGGGAGATGTGCAAGGGCCGCTCGACCTGACGGGCCGCGGCACCGCCACGCTCGGCGAAGCCCTGCAGATCACACTGGCCGAGCTCTCCGGCACAGTGCTGGATCGTCCCCTCGAGCTCCGACAGCCGCTGGAGGTGCGCGCCTCCGAGGGCGCTGTCGCGGCACGATCGCTGGACATCGGTTTCGCGGGCGGCGGCCTGACCGGGGATTTCGAACGCGATGCCAGCGGGATCGCGGCGGACATCGCAATCGACGCCATGCCCCTGTCGCTGGTCAGCCTGGCCGCGCCTTCGATGGAAATGGAAGGCAGCGTAAGCGGGACCGTCTCGCTTCAAAGTCCTGGCGGCGCGGCGACCGGCAATCTCGACCTGAGCTTCGACGGCCTGAAGCTGGAGGCGGGCAAGCGGGCAAAGCCCGTGAGCGTCAGGGTTGCCGGCCAACTGGCGAACGGCCGGCTGGCGCTGGATGCACAGGCGCAAGGACCGTGGAAGTCACCGCTCAGCGCCAAAGCCGACCTGCCGCTCGTTATCGACGTCGCCGAAGGCCGCTTCGCGCTGCCGGGAGACGGCCCCATAACCGCGTCCGTCGACTGGCAGGGCGAAATCGAGCCGCTCTTCGTGCTGTTGCCGCAGGACCAGCACGTCTTGCGCGGCACCGGCCAGGTTGCGCTGCGCGCGGAAGGCACCCTGGACGATCCCGAGATCGGCGGCAGTGTCAGCCTGAAGAACGGCCGCTACGAGCATCTGACCGCCGGCACGCTGCTGAAGGACCTGCAGGTGCGGCTGGAAGCTGAGAACCGGGTCATCCGCATCACCAAGCTGAGCGGCCGCGACGGCGACGGCGGTGAGCTGACGGGCGAAGGACAACTGGAATTCGATCGGGCCGAAACCTTTCCGCTCAACATCAAGGCCGAGCTCAACAAGATGAAGATCGCGCGCCGCGACGAGGTGGTGGCGACGGCCTCCGGCAAGATCGGCGTCAAGGGCGACATGAAAGGCCTGGAGATCAAGGGCCGCATCACGGTCGATCAGGCCGAGCTCAGCCTCGCCTCCGACCTGCCGCCCGACGTGGTGGAGCTGAACGTCACGGAAACGCGGGACGGCGTGGTGATCGAAACGCGCGAGGAGACCTCTGACAAAGCCGAGGAAACCGCCGTGCCGATCGCGCTCGATATCCAGATCGACATGCCCCAGAAGGTCTATATCCGCGGCCGGGGCCTGGATTCCGAATGGCGCGGCAACCTTCACATCGGCGGAACCGCGGCCAATCCCATCATCGAGGGGCAAATGAACTCCGTGCGCGGAGAGATGAACCTGCTGGGCAAGACCTTCAAGCTGAACCCCAGCGCGGTGAACTTTCTGCGCGGGCCATCGATCGATCCGGAACTGGATATCACCGCCACCCACGATGGAGAGGAACTCGACGTGACGGTCAGTCTGAGCGGCACGGCGACCAACCCAAAGCTGACCCTCAGTTCCTCCCCGCCGGTGCCCGAGGACGAAATCCTTTCGCGCACGCTTTTCAACAAGCCAGCCAGCGAGCTGACCGCCTTCGAGACCGTCCAGCTCGCATCGGCTATCGGGCAATTGGCCGGCGGGGGCGGCGGCGCGGGAATCATGGACATGGCCCGCAATCTCATCGGTGTCGATGTGCTGCGCGTCGGCAGCAGCGACACCACCGACGGGGCGACGCTGGAGGCCGGCAAATACATCACCGAGGAGGTCTATGTCGGCGTCGAGCAGGGCGCGGCCTCGGAGAGCGGCGCCGTCTCCGTCGAGGTTGACGTGACTCCCAACATCAAGCTGAAAAGCGATCTGAGCGGCGGCGAAGGCAGTAACGTCGGCGTTCGGTTCCAGTGGGATTACTGAGGCCGCAATCCGCAACACCCTGCGGCCACTCCGCTTCACATCGAAATTTCCCCGCCAGTCCGCAGGATTTGCGTCAGATCAATGCGGCTGTCATCTTGAGGTCATATTAGTGAGATATCATATAAATTGGCGCGGCGCGTCGAAATGCAAAGGTATATGCGACTGTCATGTCAGCCCACGTTTTCGATCCCCAGACAACGGCGAACGGATTCATTGCGATGGAGCATCTGTCTATCGAAGAAAATGACGAACCGGTCGGCGAATTGATCGCTCTTGGCAGCGCCTATCTCTTCTACACCACCAATCCCAGGCTCAAAGGCCTTGACGGCTGCCGGTTCTCCAGCGTGGCCGAGGCCCGGCGCATCATCCGCGAGCATTTGGAAACCATCGGCTTTTCGCGATACGCGCAGAGTTGAGCCCGCTCGCCAGAGCGCGGCGAAAACTCAGCCGGCCGGCGATGTGCGAGACCAGGCTTCGGCCATGGCCCGCAGACCTGTGAAAGCCGGGTCCCTCAGACGCATCAGATAGCAGGGGATGGCCGCCATATAGTCGCGCATCCGCCCCTTCGCCTCGAAGGCCTCGCGAAAGCGCGACGCCGCCAGCTCTTCCTCCAGCCGCGGCAGAATTCCGCCAGTCAGAAAGACGCCGCCGCGCGCACCCAGCGCCAGCGCCAGGTTGCCCGCGGCCACTCCGAGAAAATCGAAAAACGTTTCAAGGGCAAGCCGCGCGTCTTCGTCGCCTTTCCGCGCCGCGGCGACCACCGCCTCCGCCGAGGTGGGCACCGCGCGGCCGCTTGATTGCAGCACGGACGCCAGCAACACCAGACCCGGGCCCGAGACCACGCGCTCGGCCGAGACATGCCCGCAGCGCCCGCGCAGCCGGGCAAGCAATTCCGCCTGCGCGTCGTTGCGCGGGGCCAAGGTCATGTGCCCACCTTCGCCGACGATGGCCATGCCTAAAACCCGATCCTGCGAACCGCCGCCGTCGCGCACGAATCCCGCCATGCCGAGGCCCGTGCCGGGTCCGATGATCGCCAGGGGCGCGCCGGGAACCGGATCGTGGCCGCCGATCTGCTGAAAATCCGGCGGGCAATCCTGCGGGCGCGATGCCGCCGCCGCCCAGGCCTGCGCCTCGAAGTCGTTGGCCAGGCGCACCGGGCAGCCCAGGGCCTCGGTCAATGTCTGTGCGTCGAAGCGCCACGCCGCGTTGGTCAGCACCGCGCGGCCCTCGGCCACCGGGCCCGCCACGGCCAGCAGGGCGCGTTCCGGGCGCTGCTCTTGATCGAGGCTTTGAAGGTACGCGCCGATGGCGGCTTCCGGACCCGGGTGCTCGGCCACCGCGAAATCGCCGCGCGCCTCGATAGTTCCGGCGCTCAACACGGCAAAGCGGGCATTGGTGCCGCCGATATCGGCCAGCAGCACCGGTCCTGCGCCAGATGACGCGCCGGTCATGCGGCCTCGACGCCCGCCATCTGCAGGTCCGCGACGAAGGTTTCGCGCCAGTGGTGCACGTCGTTGTCCAGGAGAGTCCGGATCATGTCCTTGTAACGATCCCTGCGCTCTTCGGCGGGCATGACCAGAGCGGTCTGCAGGGCCTCGGCCATGCCTTCGACGTCGTAGGGATTCACCAGGACGGCGCTGGTCAGCTCCTGCGCGGCGCCGGCGAAGCGCGAGAGAACCAGGACGCCGGGATCGCGGGCATTCTGCGAGGCGACATACTCCTTGGCGACCAGGTTCATGCCGTCACGCAGCGGGGTGACGAAGCCGATCCGGGCATGGCGGAAAAATCCGGCCAACGTGGGCCGCGAGAACCCCCTGTTGAGATAGCGCATCGGCTGCCAGTCGAAGTCCGCATAGGTGCCGTTCACACGGCCGGCGATGGCCTCCGTGCGCCGGCGCAGCTCGGTATACTCCGGCACGTCGGTGCGCGAAGGCGGCGCAATCTGCATCATCACCACGCGCCCGCGGTTGGCGGGGTAGGAGCGAAGCAGTTCCTCGAAGGCCTCGAAGCGCTGCACCAGGCCCTTGGAATAATCGAGACGGTCGACACCGATAATCATCTGACGGTCACGGAACGACGCGCGCAACCGCTCGCACTGGCGGCTTTCCACAGCGCTTTTGGCGGCTTCCATCAAATCCTCGGTGTCGATGCCGATGGGATAAGCCTTGACC
>JAWVYK010000056.1:0-12806 GCA_033722755.1 Rhodovibrionaceae bacterium
AGCCGGGAGCGCTGGTGCCCGCGCTGGAAACCTTCGACGCCGTATCCTCCGGCGCCGTCGAGGCCGGCTGGTCCACACCCGGTTACTGGGCGGGCAAGGTGCCTTCCCTGCAGCTTTTCGCCGCGGTGCCCTTCGGCCCACGGGCCGGCGAGTACCTGGCATGGTACTACTTCGGCGGCGGCAAGGAGATGTTCGAGGAGATCTACCACCGTCACAATATTCACTCCGTGATGTGCGGCCTCATCGCGCCGGAGGCGTCCGGCTGGTTCAAGAAGCCGATCAATTCCGTCGACGACCTGCAGGGCCTGAAGATGCGCTTCTTCGGCCTTGGCGCGAAGGTCATGGAGAAGATGGGCGTGTCCACGCAGCTTCTGGCGGGCGGCGACATCTTTCCGGCGCTTGAACTCGGCACGATCGACGCCACCGAATTCTCCATGCCGGCCATCGACCTGAACCTCGGCTTCTATCAGGTCGCCAAGCACTACTACTTCCCCGGCTGGCACCAGCAGTCGACGCTGTTCGATCTGATGATCAATCTGGACCTGTGGAACACCCTGTCCGACCAGCAGAAGGCGCAGATCGAGGCGGTGTGCGGCGATTCGATCCGTCACGGCCTGGCCGAAGGCGAGGCCATCCAGCCCGCCGCGTTGAAGGAGCTGCGCGAGAAGGGCGTGACCATCCACCGCTGGCCGCCGGAAATCCTCGACAGGCTGCGCGCGGCCTGGGACGAGGTGGTGCAGGAACTCGCTGCATCGGACGAGGACTTCGCCCGCGTCTGGGAGTCGCTCTCGTCCTTCCGCGAGGACTATCAAATCTGGGAAGAGCTCGGTTACCTGGAGTAAAGCCGGGCGTCCGATCGGCTTGACGCCGGCGGACCAGACTTAATCGCGACCGTGCGCCGGGGTTCCTGCACTCCAGGGACCCCGGCCTCGCTATCGCGGGGCCACGCCCCGCCTCGGGGGTTCAGAAGCAGGGACACAGGATGCACGCGCTTCTCAGACTGAGCGATGTGCTCTCCGGGATCGTCAGCTGGGTCGGCAGGATTGCCGCCTGGATCGCGATTCCCCTCATGGTGATCATTCTGATCGACGTGACGGGGCGCAAGATCATCGACATCTACCCGGATTTCACCAACACGGTCTTCTACCTGGGATCGACCAAGCTCCAGGAGATGGAATGGCACCTGCACGCCATTCTGTTCCTGCTGTGCCTGGGATTCGCTTATGTCCGTGACTCGCATGTGCGCATCGAACTGGTGCGCGACCGGATGAATCCGAAATTCCGGGTATGGATGGAGCTGCTCGGCTGTCTGGCCTTCCTCATCCCCTATTGCATCGTGGTCATCGACTTCGGCTACGACTTCGCTCTGCGTGCGTTCAAAAGCGGCGAGGTCTCCTCGGCGCTCACCGGACTCTCGCATCGCTGGATCATCAAGTCCTTCATGCCGGTCGGTTTCACCATCCTCGCGGTGGCCGGCATTTCGGTGGCCCTGCGGTGCATCGTTTATCTCTTCGGTCCGCCCGAGTTGAAGGCCGCTTCCGGATACTACGCGGGCACGCATCACGCCGATGGCGGCGAACGGGTGGCAGTGCGCCACGCCGAAAAAGACTCGAACGGCAACTAGGCGCGGGACACCGGCATCATGGAACTGATGGAACTCATGCCCGTGCTGATGTTCGCCGCACTGGGCCTCCTGCTTTTCAGCGGTTATCCGGTGGCCTTTGTCCTCGGCGGCGTCGGTCTGGCCTTTGGCCTGATCGCAATCGCCATCGGCCACCCGGGTTTCCTCAACATCAACAAGTTCTTCCTGGTCACGCTGCGGATCTTCGGCGGGACCATGGAGAACCTCGTCTTGGTCGCCGTACCCATGTTCATCTTCATGGGCACCATGCTGGAAAAATCCGGCGTGGCGGAAGACCTGCTCCATACCCTGCAGGTGCTTACCCGGCGGCTTCCCGGCGGACTGGCGATGTCGGTCACGCTGATGGGCACCATCCTGGCGGCGACGACGGGAATCATCGGCGCATCGGTGGTCCTGATGACCCTGATGGCGCTGCCGATCATGCTGCAGCGGCAGTATCACGTGCCGCTGGCCACGGGCACCATCGCCGCCTCGGGCACGCTTGGTATTCTGATTCCGCCGTCGATCATGCTGGTGATCATGGCCGACCTGTTGTCGATCCCGGTGGGAACCCTGTTCGTCGCCGCGGTAATTCCGGGCTTCATGCTTTCGGCCATCTACCTTGGCTACATCTTCGTCCGGTCCTGGCTCAGTCCGCGGCTGGCGCCGCCCCTGCCCGAGGACATCGGCCCTTCCAACGCGGCGGAACTCTGGGGCATGATTTTCAAGACCTTCGTGCCGCCGGTCTTTCTGATTGTCTTGGTCCTGGGGTCGATCTTCGCCGGCATCGCCACCCCGACGGAGGCCGCCGGCGTCGGCGCAGTGGGCGCGACCCTGCTGGCCTGGTTCAATCGCAAGCTCAACTGGACCACCCTGCGCGAGGTGTGCGAGCGCTCGGCGCTGACCGGCGCCATGCTCTTCGGCATCTTCGTCGGTGCGACCTGCTTTTCCTACGTGTTCCGCGCACTGGGCGGCGAGGAAGTCATCCTGCACGTCATCGACGCCTTTGGCGGCAGCCCATGGATCATTCTCTTCGTCCTGATGGGCACGGTCTTCCTGCTGGGCTTTTTCTTCGACTGGATCGAGATCACGCTCATCGTGCTTCCGGTCTTCGCGCCCATCGTCAATCTTCTGGATTTCGGCGGTCATCTGCCGGGCGCGGCCTGGACAGTTCCCTGGTTCGCCATTCTCGTAGCTGTCAATCTGCAGACTTCGTTCCTGACGCCACCTTTCGGCTTCGCCCTGTTCTACATGAAGGGCGTCGCGCCGCCGGAGGTCAAAATCCAGCAAATCTACCAGGGTGTCGTGCCCTTTGTGCTGCTGCAGCTCGTCGGCCTGGGCCTGATCATGGCGTTCCCCGACCTGGCGCTGTGGCTGCCGCAGGTGTTGCTGGACTGACGTGTCCGAAGCGGGACTGAGCCCCGGGCTGCGCCCCGTTCACGGGAATTTGGTGTGACACCTGCGCCGCGGCTGACTATCTCTTTGGCTGACCACCGACAACCGGGAGGCTTAGCCATGGCCTTTTCCATGTCGCGCCGCAACTGGCTATCCGTTGCATTTGCTGCCTTTCTCGTATTCGCCACCGGGCCTGCCCGGGCCGAGGCGGACATCATCTCGGCGTCCGAGGCCCACGAGCGCGCGCAGAGTGGCGAGCTTGTGATCATCGACGTGCGATCGAAACAAGAATGGCGGGAAACCGGCGTGCCCGAAGGCGCCGAGACCGTGACCATCCACAATCGCGGAGGCCTGCCGGCCTTTATCGCAGAGGTCAAGAAAACCCTGGGCGATGATAAGGACCGGCCGGTGGCCTTCATCTGCGCAAGCGGCGTGCGCTCCACGGCGGCAAGCCGCATGCTGAGCGGCGAAGGCTACAAGAACATTCTGAATATTCGCGAGGGCATGCTCGGCAACAACAGGGACGGCCCCGGCTGGATCGATCGCGGCCTGCCGACGGAAAACTGCCCGGACTGCTAGCTGACGCAGGCGATCCCGACCTACGCGGATGAATGCCCGCTCAGGCGCTTTTCTGCTCCAGCGCGGCGTTCACCTTCTGAAGCTGGGCGTCGATGTCGATGTCCATCACAGAGGTGACCTCGAGCTCGCGGTCCTCATAGACATCGCGGGTCGGATGCTGAGCGCGCCAATCCGCCACCACCCGGTCGCGCGCGTGCACAAGCTTGATGATCTGCGGCCGGAACAGACGCACCAGGGCCGTGATCCACCGGTTGGCCGGCCAGGACGGCCGTGCGTGGTCGATCACGAAGTAGTCCAGCATGCGGATCACGTCATCCGCATCGTACCAGACTTCTCCGGTGACCCAGCGATTGACCGTGAACAGCCGCATCGGCAGCCCGTGCTTGTCCATCGCGATGGCGATGAGGTGGCTGAGCGCGTCGTTCGGGTCCTTCGGCGGCTTGTAGCCCGGCACCGAGGCCGGCTTGACACCGATGGGCATGCCGCGGGGCCTCAGAAAGGTATGAAAATGACCGTGTTCGCCGGGAAAGCGCTCGGCCGGCACGTGCGCGTGATAGTAATACTGCGCGTGCGTCTCGTTGTCGTAGACATCGCCCGGCGGATAGTGGTCCCACTCATAGAAGGTGCCGTGGTCGCGCAACAGCTCGCCGACGACGTTGTCGCCCGTCTTGCTCAAGACACGCAGGCATTCGATGACCTCGGCTCCGGCCTCGGCCATCACCTCCAATTCCCGGCGCGGCAGTGCGCTCAGGTCCGGTTCGTCGGTCAGCGACAGTTTCTCTAAGGCCTCTGTTCTCATGCGCCCGGCTGGCTCCCTGATGACATTACCATTTGAGAATGGCTTCTCGGGGATTTGCCCGCAATGCCAAGGAAATTCAAGTTACCGTGACCGCACTTTGTGACGGCGGCGCACAGGCTAGCCGGCGACCAGGCGGAAGCCCACCAGGATATGCTTCAGGTTCTCCGGCCGGCTGTGACGGGCGGCGGGCCGGCAGACGCCGCAGCCCTTATCGTCCCACGAGCCGCCCTTGACGATAAAGCGACCATCCACGGAGCCCGGCGTGGAGGTCCATTCGAAGACCTGTCCGGCGGGATCCAGAAGGCCGAAGGGGCTTTTGCCTTCCGGGAAGCTGCCGACCGGCATGGTGTCGAAGGGGCCGGCGTCGTGGCTATTCAGCTTGGTTTCGTCCCAGGTGTCGCCCCACGGAAACTAACGGCCGTCAGTGCCGCGGGCGGCCTTTTCCAATTCGGTCTCCGTAGGCAACCGCCACGTGCGTCCCGTCGCCTCGCTCAGCCACGCGGCATAGGCCTTGGCGTCGTGGTAACTGACCAGGACAACGGGATGATCCAGCCGGTCTTCGGGCGGTTCGCCGCCGATCCAAGCGTGGCGGCGGGTGCGGGCGTAGGGGTGGATCAGTCCGTAGCCTTCCCAGGTCTCCCGGTCCACGTTCGGCGCCCGGTGGCCGGTCGCTTTCACAAAAGCGGCATAGTGCCGGTTGGTGATCAGGTTCGTGGCGATGGCGTAGTCGCCGGTCTCGACCTTGCGGCGCGGACCTTCGGATTCATACCAGCGCTGCTCGCGCGTGACGCTGTGACCATAGGCCTTCTCGTCGAGCGTATAAGCGTATTCCCGCTCCTTGCGATCGGAGCCCATAATGAACTGACCTGCGGGAATCTCGGTCAATCCCGGCGTTGGCCGGTCCTCGGCGGAAGCCGTGCAACCGGCGCCGAGCGCGAGGGCAAGCGCCGTCACGGCGATCAACCGCGCCAGACAGATGGAAAATCGCATGGACCCGTGCCCCTGCCTGTAGCTTCAGCGCGCCACCAGAACAGATCGTCCGGAATGGCGGACCACCCGTGCGGCATTGGGGCCCAGAAGGTAGTCCTTCAGCTCCGGGCGATGCGAGGCCATGAGGATCAAATCGGCGTCGACTTCATCGGCCACGCGCAGGATCTCTTCGTAGATAACGCCGTGGCCAACGATGTGTTGCACCTCCACGCCGTCGGGAACGTGCTCCCTGACGAATTCATGCAGCCTCTCGTGCGCGGATTCCAGCGCCTGCTCCTCGTAATGCTCCGGGAAGTACTGCGCCACCATGGTCATACCGAAATCGGGCACGACGGTCATCACGTGGAGACGCGTGCCGAAGGCCTTGCAAAGCTCGACGGCCATAGGCAGAGCCTTCGTCCAGGATGCCTCCTCGCCGAGGTCGACCGGAAGCAGAATATCCTTGTACATCGACCGTTGCTCCTCAGATCAAGCGCGCGTCATTCGGCCGATGCGGGCTGGCCGCTTGCGCCGGACGCGGGTTTGTCCTTGCCTTCGCGCCGGTTGCGGGCGGTCTGCAGGAAGATGAGGCCGCCCAGCAACACCAGCGCCGGGATGAAGAAGAGTTCTTTGGGCATGCGCTCGGCCGGAACCACCGCGCGGGCAATCGTGACGGGCGGGTCGCCGTAGAAGTCAAACGTCTGCAGACGCTCGAACGTGTAGGTGCCGGGGAAGGGCTCTTCGACCACCGCTTGGCCGTCCTCCACGGAGAAGACCACGCCGGCCTCCTCCAACCGCGCCTCACCCGCATCCTGCTCGCCGAGCGGCACCATCAGGGTCTTGGTGATGATTTCGTCCGGATTGTCGAAATCCGGGCCCGAGAAGGTCATCCGCAACTCTGCGCCCGCCGGCATCTCGCCCGCCTGTTCGGCGATTTGGCCGGGCGGCACCTCTTCGAAGGGTGACTGGATCTGGTCCAGCCAGAATCCGGGCCGGAACAGCGTGAATGCGATCGCCAGCAACAGCACGGATTCCCAGATGCGGCTGCGCGCAAAGAAGTAACCCTGCGTGGCCGCCGCGAAGACGAGCATGGCGATGGTCGCGCTGACCACCGTCAGGATCAAATCGAAGGGGCCGTCGATGCCGATCATCAGCAGCTCGGTGTTGAAGATGAAGATGAACGGCAGGGCCACGGTGCGCAGCGAATAGAAGAAGGCCGTGAAGCCGGTCTTGATCGGATCGGCTCCCGAGACGGCCGAAGCCGCGAAGGAGGCCAGGCCCACTGGCGGCGTCACGTCCGCCATGATGCCGAAGTAGAAGACGAAGAGGTGGACGGCGATAAGCGGCACCACCAGCCCCGCCTCGGCGCCCAGCGAAACCACGACCGGCGCCATCAGCGAGGAGACCACGATGTAGTTCGCCGTGGTCGGCAGCCCCATGCCGAGGATCAGGCTGATCACGGCGGTGAAGATAAGCATCAGGATGATGGAGCCTTGGGAGAGGAACTCCACGAACTCCGCCATCACCTGGCCGATACCGGTCAATGTGACCGTGCCGACGATGATGCCCGCGGCCGCGGTGGCCACGCCGATGCCGATCATGTTTCGCGCGCCGGAAATCAGGCCGTCTATGAGCTCCAACCCGCCCTTCTTGGCCTCGAAACCATAGTTGCCAATCCTCCGGAACAGCGCGAAGAGCGGCCGCTGGGTGATCAGGATGAAGATCATGGCCGCGCATGCCCAGAAGGCCGAGAGGCCAGGCGACTTGCGTTCCACCATCAAGAGCCAGATCAGCAGCACCACCGGCAGCAGATAGTGCAGACCGGACTTCACCGTCGGCCCCACTTCAGGCAGGTGGTAGACCGGCGCCTCGGGATCATCGAGCTCCAGTTCGGGATACTGCGCGGCATACCAAATGAGGCCGGCGTAGACCACGAACATGAGGACCGAGATGATCCACACCGAGGCATCGCCCATGAAGGCCTTCGTCCAGCCGATCCCGTAGTAGACCGCGCCCGAGAGGATCACCAGCGAGCATACGACGATGCCCGTAGTGATGAGCGACTGCACCCAGGTCTTCTTGACCGGCTTTTCAAGGCCCTGAAGATCAGCCTTCAAGGCCTCCAGGTGCACGATGTAGAGCAGCGCGATATAGGAGATGAGCGCCGGGAAGAAGGCGTGCTTGATGACGTCGATGTAGGGGATGCCGACATATTCCACCATCAGGAAGGCGGCCGCGCCCATCACCGGCGGCATGATCTGACCGTTGACCGAGGAAGCGACCTCGACCGCGCCGGCCTTCTCTCCAGGGAAGCCGACGCGCTTCATCAGCGGAATCGTAAAGGTGCCGGTGGTCACCACGTTGGCGATGGAGGAGCCGGAGATCAGACCCGTCATGCCCGAGGAGACGACGGCGGCTTTCGCCGGTCCGCCGCGCAGATGGCCCAGCAGCGCGAAAGCCACCTTGATGAAATAGTTGCCCGCGCCTGCCTTCTCCAAAAGCGAGCCGAACAGCACGAAAAGGAACACGAACGACGTCGACACGCCCAGCGCGATGCCGAAGACGCCCTCCGTGGCCAGCCACTGGTGCGACATCGCTTTCTGGAACGACGCGCCCTGCCAGCGAATAACCTCGGGTACGTACTGGGAGTCGCCGAAAAACACGTACGACAGGAAGACCAGCGCCACTATCATGAGCGGCGGGCCCAGTGCCCGGCGCGTCGCCTCCAGCAGGAGCACCATGCCGACACCCGCGGTCACAAGGTCCGTGGTCGTCGGCAGGCCCGGGCGCTGTGCCAGCGCATCGTAGGCCAGGAAGAGGTATCCGGCGGAAAACGCGCCTACGAGCGCGAAGATCCAGTCCTGAATTGGAACGTAGTCGCGCGGGGAGCGCTTGAGCGCAGGATAGGCAGTAAAGGCAAGGAAGATGGCGAGCGCCAGGTGGATCGACCGCGCCTCGGTATCGTTGAGCACGACCGGTCCGATGATGAATGGCAGGGGCGAGCCGTACCAGAGCTGGAAAACCGACCAGAACAACGCCACGCCCAGCAGCAAGACCTTTACTGGGAAGCTGGCCGGATTGCGCCCGCCGGTATCGGTGGATGCGACGAGGTCACTCAGTTGATTCGGCGTGAGGCTGTTGTCCGCACGCTTTTGCGCCGTGGTCTTGCCCCCTGACTCCTGCGTGTCGCTCATCGACTGGAACCTCCCAATTGCAGCGCCAGCCGCTTTAAGCGTCCGGCGCCGCCAATAGGCATCAAAGCATCAAGACGATATCGACCAACGAATATCCAAAAAACAATGGGTTATCCGGGCGGAACGGCGGACGTCCGCCGCCCCGCCCGGGACCCCGTAGGTGAAGGCCGGACCTTACATCAGGCCCGCTTCATCGTAGTACTTCTTCGCACCCGCATGCAGCGGCGCGGAAAGACCGTCCTTGACCATCTCCTCCTTCTTCAGGACGGAGAAGGCCGGATGCAGGCCCTTGAAGTCCTCGAAGTTTTCGAAGACGGCCTTGACCACGTGATAGACGACGTCTTCCGGAGTCGCCGTGGAGCTCACGAAAGTCGCGCCCACGCCAAAGGTCTTCACGTCGTCCGGATTGCCGCGATACATGCCGCCGGGAATGGTGGCCACGCGATAATAGTCGTTTTCTTCGACCAGCTGGTCGATGACCGGCCCGGCAACCTCCACCAGCACGGTGTCACAGGAAGTTGTGGCTTCCTGGATCGAACCGGAGGGGTGGCCGACCGTAAAGACCATGGCGTCGATCTTGTTGTCGCAAAGCGCCTGGCTCTGCTCGGCCGACTTCAGCTCGGAAGCGAGCGAAAAGTCGTCCATGGTCCAGCCCTTGGCGGACATCACGACTTCCATCGTGCCGCGCTGACCGGAACCCGGGTTGCCGACGTTGACGCGCTTGCCCTTCAGGTCGTCGAAGGTCTTGATGCCGCTGTCGGCACGCGCGACCACGGTGAACGGCTCCGGATGCACGGAGAAGACCGCGCGCAGGTCTTTGAACGCGCCCTGGTCCTCGAACTTGCTGGTGCCGTTATAGGCATGGTACTGCCAGTCCGACTGCGCCACGCCCATGTCGAGCTCACCGGCACGGATGGTGTTCAGGTTGTAGACCGAGCCACCCGTGGACTCGACGGAGCAGCGAATGCCGTGCTCCTTGCGGCCCTTGTTCACCAGACGACAGATGGCGCCGCCCGTCGGATAGTAGACACCGGTGACGCCACCGGTTCCGATGGTGATGAACTTCTGCTCGGCAGCCGTCGCCGGCTTGCTATCGCCAATCGACCACGCGCCGACGGCCAGCGCCAGCGCGGCAGATGCGAATGCGAGTTTCTTCATCTTGATCCTCCGATTATTTGCTCTCGGTTTTCGAGTTGTCGCTGCCCGCCGAATTCGATAGGCGGGTTCATATACCAGCGCGAAGCCGGGCTGCAGGGCAGTCCGGTCCGCCGGTGGCAAACGCCGTCTTCACTAAAGACGGCGAAACCAGTGACATGGAAAGACTGTCAACGCCCGCACCCTCACCTGAGGGTCCGCGGTCGGCAACATCCGTGGAAATGGCGCGTCTCCCTGCCTTGTGCTTCGTTTTCATTGCAGCTTCATTGCATCGAACTGCTTGGCCGGCCAATTGAACACAATTGCTGGGCGGAATGCTAGCCCCTCCGAGCTACCTCTACTCGCCAGCCAGAATCCGTCTGGCGGCGGCGGCATCCGCGAGCGGCCGTCCGATGGCCCGGGCGCCGTCGGCCACCGCGCCAACCAGAGCCGCATTATCGGCGGCGGTCGTGCCGTCAGGCAGCGCCATGTTGTTCTCGAAGCCGACGCGCGCATGCCCGCCCAGCGCAGCAGCGGTCAGCACGCAGGCCGTCTCGCGCGCGCCGAAGGCACAGACCGCCCAGGGATACGCGGCGCTTTTCGCATTCAAAAACGGCAGCACGTCGGCCGGCTGCGAGACCTGACCCTTGGCGTAACGGCCCAGGACGAACAATACGGAGTAGCCGTGGTCGGGGACGACGCCACGGGCCAGCAGGTCCTCGAACCGGCGAACATCGGCATCGTCGTAGAGAATGTATTGCGGCAGGATGGCCTCGCGCCGTAACCAGTCGAGGAATTCCGCCGCCGCGGTCTCCGCCGCATCATCGGGGATGATCTCGCGCACCGCCAGGCTGACGGCCTCCGGGCGCAGGTCGCGCACACAAGCCATTTGTTCCTCGGCCCTGTAGATGCCGACCGCCTCCGTCGTGACTTGGACGACGATGTCGCCGCCGGCATCGCGGCGGACTGCGTCGATGGCGTCCTGATAGATTTCTGCGTCGAGCGTATGGCCACCGTCGCCGTCGCGCACGTGCAGGTGGATCATCGCGGCACCCGCCTCCACGCAGGCCGCGGCGGTGCGGCCGAGCTCGTCCGGCGTCATCGGCAATTGCGGATGGTCGGCCTTGGTCTTGCGCGCGCCGTTGGGCGCCACGGCGATTACCAAGTCCTGCCAGGCTTCCGGGGCACTCATGCGCCGGCCCTCACCCGCCCTGCATCACGCCGGCCTGCGCCAGCGCGGCGTCGACGGCTTCGCCCAGCTTGTCGACGATCTCCTCGACGTGGCCATCCTCTACAATAAAGGGCGGCGCCAGGAGGATGTGGTCGCCCTTGACGCCGTCGGCCGTGCCGCCATTGGGATAGCACATGAGGCCGCGCTCCATGGCGTGGCGCTTGATCGAGCCGTGCAGCCGCAGGCCGGGCGAGAACGGCTCCTTGCTCGTCCGGTCGGCAACCAGCTCGAGCCCGATAAAAAGGCCGCGCCCGCGGATGTCGCCGACATGCGGATGATTGCCGAACCGCGATTCCAGCCGGCTTTTCAAGTTTTCGCCTTTCTCGCGCACGTTCGCCAGCAGGCCGTCGGCTTCTATGGTCCGCTGCACGGCCAGGCCGCCGGCGCAGGCCGTGGGATGGCCAATATAGGTGAAGCCGTGGTGGAAAAAGCCGCTGCCGCCGCGCACTGCCTCCACAATGCGCTCGTTGACGAGCACCGCGCCGATCGGCTGATAGCCGGCGCCCAGACCCTTGGCACAGGTCAGCAGATCCGGGGCGATGCCGTCCTGCTCGCAGGCGTAGAGCGTACCGGTGCGTCCCATTCCGCACATCACCTCGTCCAGCAGCAGCAGCACACCGTGGCGGTCGCAAACCTTGCGGATCTTTTTGAAATAGTCGCCCACCGGCGGCACGGCGCCCAGGGTGGCTCCGACCACCGTTTCGGCGACGAAAGCGGCTACGGTTTCCGGTCCCAGGGATTCGATGGTGTCGTCCAGTTCCTTGGCCAGGCGGTCGGTGTACTGCTCGTCGCTTTCGTCCTCGCCGCGTTCGCGATAGGCAAAGCAAGGGGAAACGTGGTGTGTCTTCATGAGGATCGGCTCGAAGATCGCCCGGCGCCCCGGGTTACCGCCGACGGCCAACGCGCCCAGCGTATTGCCGTGGTAGCTCTGCTGGCGGGCGATAAAGCGGTGGCGCTTGGGCTGGCCGATCTCCACGAAGTACTGCCGGACGAGTTTGAGCGCCGTTTCGTTCGCCTCCGATCCGCCGGAGACGAAGTAGACGTGGGACATATGCCCGGGCGCACGTTCGGTCAGGTGCGCGGCCAGTTGCTCCGAAGGCTCGTTGGTGAAAAACGAAGTGTGCGCGTACGGCAGTTTATCAAGTTGCGCCTTGATGGCCTCGATGACAGTGCGATGGCTGTGGCCCAGGCAGGAAACCGCCGCCCCGCCCGAGGCGTCGAAATAACGGCGGCCCTCGCTGTCGATCAGATAAGGGCCGTCGCCTGCTACCGCCGTGGGATAGCTGGCGGCGAGATGCCGATGAAACACGTGCGTCATAGCCAAGCCTCCCCGTAGTGCCTTGCCCAGATCTGCCGTCGGGCGAAAGGTCCGGATCGCGCGAAGCGCACGCAAAACGACTGTGCAGCGATCCGGGATTGGCCCAAGTTCACTCGATGCCCCGACCTCTTGCAACCCCCTAGGCACGGGGGCGCGCATCGCGGCCTTGCAACAGCCTTGCGGAGCGGGCATGAAACGGCGAAAGCTTTGTCGGAGGTGCAGCCGCGCCTTGCCGCCACGCCCGCCGAACATTCGGGCCGCCAACTCTGGAACCGGACCGCCGACATGGATCTGAACGACCACATCGCCCAGATTCCCGACTTCCCCAAGCCGGGAATTCTTTTCTACGATATATCGCCGCTGCTGGCCCATCCGAAGGCCTGGCAGGAGACCGTTCGCCGGATGGGCGAGGAGGTGGCGAAGCACGAGCCCGACATCCTGGCGGGGATCGAATCCCGCGGCTTTCTGGTTGCCGCGCCGCTGGCGCTTCACCTGGGCGTAGGCTTCGTGATGATCCGCAAAAAGGGCAAGCTGCCGGGCAAGACCGTTCCCTACACCTACGACCA
>JAWVYK010000057.1:0-12732 GCA_033722755.1 Rhodovibrionaceae bacterium
CAGCGTGACGTCATAGCCGAAGCGAAAGGCGAGCTTGCGAATCGTGGCGATGGCCATGCCTGTCCTCGGTGGCAACACTCGGCCGCGGGTGACGATCTCGCGGGTGGCGATCTCATGGGCCGGCTGCAGATTGCCCGCATTCGGCGCATGGGTCCACTGTCGACCGGCGCGCATGATAAGCGGCAGCGGGACTTTGCAAATGCCGCCGCAGCGGCCATGCTGTCGGGCCCATCCTATTCGAGACGGCGCATGACACAGCAGCCTTCCTACAGCCCGCAGGGCGGCGACGACAAGGACGCCTTCTACCAGGAGATCCTGGAAGGCCTCGCCACCTATTTCGACAGCCCCTTTCTGGCCGACTTGCTGCGCACCGTAGAGCTCTATCCCGAGCCCTATCTCGCGCACGCGCTGGGCAAGAACCAGCTCGCCAGCAAGAAGTGGCTTCTCGACGAGGTGCTCCGCGCGGTGGGCCCGCGCCTTGGAACAGTGTACGTCCTGGGCGGCTGGAAGGGTGTGCTGGGCGCGCTTCTGCTGAGCGACCGACGCTTCCAGGTCGACCGCGTGCTGTCTTTCGATATCGACCCCGACTGCGAAGCGGCGGCGGACACGATGAACGCCAGCCATGTGCCGGCAGGGCGCTTCAAGGCGCTGACGGCGGATATGTATACGATGGATTACGGGCGCGGCGTCTTTGCCGGCCGCGATGCAGAGGGCGGGTCTCTGGAAATCGAGGCCGAGCCCGATCTTGTGGTGAATACGAGCTGCGAGCACCTGGATAGGTTTGGCCAGTGGTACGAGCGAATTCCGGCGGGAACGCTGCTGGCCCTGCAATCGAACGACAATTTCGCCGTCGATGTGCACGTGAATTGCGTCGAGGACCTCGAAGCATTCAAGCGTCAGGCGCCGATGCGCGAGGTGCTGTTTGCCGGAGAACTGCCCCGCAAACGCTATACGCGATTCATGCTGATCGGCCGGAAATGACCGCCCTCACGATGCCGGGAAGATTTCGGCGGCCGCGCGCCACCGGCAAGCAGAGTGCGAGCGGGTCTCCTCCAGGAACGCTTCGAGAAACGTCCAGCAGGCGGCATCGTGGTCCAGATGATGGGTCAGCAGGCCCGTCGGCTCGCCCGGGTCGGCACGTCCTTGCCGTCGGTCGGCCAGATGACCGACGATCTGTCCCAGCACCTGCGCCTCTCCGGCGAAGCCGCGGCTGCCTTTCCAGTCGATCAGGTCGGCATGCGCGTTGACCTGACACAGACCCGGGACCGGTTGCCCGCTTGCGCGCGGCGCGAAGGTGGAAAGCCCGCTCAATCCCAGCGTCGGGAGGGCCGCTGTCACCTGCTCCGAGATCCGGTTCCAAGGCGGCACGAGCGTATGGACCGGCGCGCCGGCAAAGAGATCGGCCAGCCGCTCGCGGCCCTGCGAGAGTTCCTCCAGAATCGCCTCCAGCGGCCGGTGGGCACCCAGTTCCGCTTTCTTCTCGCCGGCCGGCGCATGGTTGCGATGGGCAAAGCCGTGCTGCAGGACGGCTGTAGCCGGGCTGTCCAGGAGCCGGCGGGCCAGGGCTCGCGTGGCCGTCGCAGGGATCACCGCGACGGCAAGCGGGGTGCGCGTCCGCCCGGCGATCTCCAGCAAGCGTTCGAAGGCCGGCGCGATTTCCCCTGCATCGTCGTCACGCCACCAGAAATCCGCGGTTTGGCCCGCGGCCTGCCAGCGGTCCAACTCTTCACGAAGGTCGGGCCAGCTGCTCATGGCGCGTTCGCCGCATCGGCGCGCGCCGCGTCGAGCCAGCGGGCGATCAGCCTGGCACTTTCATCGGCCCCGTCCAGGTCGATGTCGGTCCTTGCCGGGTGCAGCCGGAGCGTCCGGTCCAGGGCTTGGGCAAGGACATCGGGCCTCAAGTCCGCTTCGCTCACCACCGTCGCCATCTTGTGGTCGGCCAGTCGCCGGGCGCGCAGGCTCTGCTCGCTCTGCTCTCCGGCGGCAAAGGGCACCAGCACGGCCGGCGTGCCGGTGGATAGGATATCCATCACCGTGTTGTAGCCGGCCTGTGAGATCGAGGCGCGGGCGTTGCGCAGGAGGGCGCGAAAATCAGGCCGCGCGCGTTCCACGGTCACGCTTTCCGGTGCGGCGCGCCGAAGCGCGTCAAAGGCCTCCTGAGGCAGGTTTCCGCCGGCCAGAACGCGCCAGGGCCATTCGGCCGCGGCGGAGAGCGCGCGTGCGTCGAGAGCCGTCAGCAAAAGCTTGCCGCCTACCGCCCCGCCGCCGGCGGAGACCACGATCTCGCGCCTTTCCGAGAGCGGCGCAGAGGCCGGCGGCTGGCCCTCATCTGCGATGTAGCCGGTGTAGACGATCTTATCCGCAATCTCGTTGGCCTTCGGGAAACTGTCTTCGAGGCGGATGAGACGCGGGTCGCCATGCACCAAGACACGGTCGAAGCGCGCGCGCACGAGCTCGACGGTCTCTCGGATACGCTCCGGCTTGCGGTTTTGCTGCAGGACGTCGCGGATGGAGGAGATGATCAAAGGGCGCGGACGCATGGCGTTGGCACGGTCCAGAAACGGCAGAAGTTCGAAATGAAGCTGCCGACGGCCGAAGGGAAACGCCTCCGTGATCACCACATCGGGCGCGGTCTCCTCGAGGACGCTCAGCAGCAGGGCGCGCCGGCGCTCTTGAAAGGCCGCATCGACCGGATGGCCCTCGGCATCGACGATCGCGCTGAACGCTTCGTCCGCGCTCAGCACGGCCGGGAGCTGCACGAAGCGGGCCGCGCCCAGCTCGAGATGCGCGACCGGCGCGCCGCCGGACACCAGGGTGACGGCAAATCCAGCCCGGTCGAGCGCCCGGGCGAGAGCGGCGGCGCGGCGCAGATGGCCAATGCCCAAAAGGTGCTGGACGTAAATCAGCGCGTGCCCTGTGCCAGCACTCATGCCGCGTCCCTCCGCTCGAGGGGGACGTTCATCCGTTCCAGCTCGAGGCCGGCGTCATCGGCGACGCGGAAGAAGTGCAGGCAGGCGGGTTCGATCTTGTAGGGCGGCTTGCCCACGAGATCCCAGCCGGATGCCGCTGCCGAGAGGGTTCGAATCACCCCCTTGTGCGTGATCGCCAGGACGGGTTCGCCGGCATCGGCGACCTCGCGCAGCCAGGACGTCAGCCGTTCCAGCAGGTCGCGGGGCGATTCCCCTCCTGGCGGCCGGAAATCGAAACCTTGGCGCTCGCGCTGGCGCATATCTTCGCCCAGTTCCAGGCGCAGGTCTTGCAGCCGCCGGCCTTCCCACGCGCCCCAATTCATTTCCTTCAGGCGCGGTTCGAGGCGGACATTCGGCAAGTCCAGTAGCCGCGCCGTCTGGCATGTGCGGGCAAGCGGGCTCGCATAGACGGTATAGCCGCGCACGCGCTTCGGCAGCCGCCATCCGGCCACGGCCTCTCGGCCGGCCTCGGACAGGGGCACGTCCGTATGTCCCTGTATGCGTTCAGCCGCGTTCCAGTCCGTCGGACCGTGGCGGAGGAGCGCCAGCGGGATCATCGTCCTGCCGCGCTGCGCGCCTTCAGATCCTGCGTCGGCGGCTGCGGCAGCCCGAATCGCCAGGCCAGGGCGTCGAGACCCGGCGCCATCGCAAAGTCGGCTGCGACGCGGCGCCGTCCGGCCTCGCCGAGGCGTTGGCGTCGGCTCGGGTCGCGGATCAGGCGCTCCATGGCTTCAGCCAAAGCCGAGGGGTCGTCCGGCGGTGCCAGAGTGCCGGTTTCCTCATGGCGAATCAGCTCCGGAATCGCCGACACCTCCGTGGCCAGGCAGGCGAGCGCCTGGCTTTGCGCCTCCATCAGCACGTTGGGCAGTCCGTCCCGGTCGCCGTCGGGCGCAATGCGCGACGGCAAGACGAAGAGATCGGCCTCCCGGTAGGCGGCCAGAACGCGCTGCTGCGTTTGGCTGCCCCGCCATTCGATTGCGCCGGATAGGCCGAGCCTCTCCGCCTGCGCCTTCAACGCGTCCTGCAGTTCGCCCGCGCCGATGTGAACAAAGCGCCAGTTTAGCCCGGACGGTAGCCGGGACAGCGCTTCCAGCAAGACATCGAAGCCTTTCTTCGGGACCGCGCGGCCGACGGACAGCAGCACCGCCGGATCGTCGGGATCGCTGCCGTCACGCGCGGGCCGTTCGCCGGCCGGCGGCGGGAAGCGCGCGAGGTCGAGGCCGTGATAGGCGAGACCCACCTTCTGCGGATCGTCGGCAAGCGCCGCCAGATGGGCCCGGCCGGCCTCTGTGCAGGTGGTCAGCCAGTCCAGGCTCGCCAGCTTCTCGCGTTCCTCCCACTCGGGTGTGGTCCAGATATCCTTCGCGTGGGCCGAACAGCTCCACGGCAGGGCGCGCATAACGGCCGCGTAGCGGGCGACGGAGGCGGGCGTATGCAGAAAATGGGCGTGAAGACGCCGCACCTCGGCCGGCAATTCCGCCGCCAGAACAATCGCCTGCCCGAAACGCCGAATGCGGTTTGCGGTCCGATCGCGCCTCAAATCGCGCAGAAACAGGCGCCGCGCCTCGGCGTAGCCTGGCAGGCGGCGCGCCGAGTTCCAGGATTTTGCGACGCGTGCCGGATCGTCCTTCAGGTATTCCGGCAGATAGGTGACGGGCGCCGCGATTTCGCTATGGATCGGGTGGCGCTCCGGCTCCCGCGGCTGGCGCAGCGAATAGATGCGGATGTTCAGGCCGCGCTGCTCCAAACCCAGGATTTCCTGAGCGATGAAGGTCTCCGAGAGGCGCGGGTAGCCTTTCAGGACGAATGCAACGGAATTGGCCATGGATGCAGCGTTACCGCTGGCCTCAAGCCCAGTGGACTCGGGCCGGAAGCACATCCTGACGCTTGTGCTGCTCTTCCACGGCCTCCTTGACGAGGCGGGTGACCGTGTCGAGCCCGCCCAGCAGCCCCGGAATTGCGACGGAGGAGGGCCTCTTCTGATCCGGCAGTACACGCAGGGCCTCTGCCATTTCCGCGGGATCGCGCGGGCCGTCGCCGTCGAGCATGCGCACCAGCCCGATTTCCGAGGCCCGGCGCGCGCGGATCAGCTGTTCGCGTCGGGGCACGCTGCGCGGAACCAGCAGCGCCGGTTTGTCGAGCGACAGGATCTCGCAGAATGTGTTGTAGCCGCCCATGGCGACGATGCCGACCGCCTCCTTCATCAGCGTCTCGATGTGCGCGTCGAAGGTCATCGTATGCACCTTGTCCAGCACGGCGGCGCGGTTGACGAAATCCTGCTGGCGGGTCGACGGCATGAACGGCCCGGTGACGACCAGCGCATGATAGGGGATGTTCGGGTCCTGCTCGTAGGCGGAGATCACCCAGTCGATCATGTCGATACCGTCACCGCCGCCGCCCGGCGTGACCAATATGAAGGGCTCGTCGGGAACCGCCTGCGAGCGCACGCCCTGCGCCGGTCCGACCGTGCGCGGCAGGTAGCCGGTGTAGACGATCTTGCGCCTGACATCCTCCGGCAGTTCGATGCCCTCCAGCGTTTGCCAGATTTCCCCCAGTCCGTAGATCCAGATGTCGTCGTAAAGCTCCTTTAGCGCCGGCAGCACACGTTTGCGCTCCCACTCGCGGGCCAGCATCGTGCCGTCGTCCATGACGTCCCTGAGGCCGAGCGCAAGGCGCGTGCCGCGATGCTTCAGCATGGCCAGAGTCTCGCGCATCTCGCCCATGAGGCCGAGCGGCTCCTTGTCGACGAGGCAGAGGTCGGGCGCGAAAACTTCGGCTGTCTGGCGGATGATTGCGGAACGAATGGCCAGCGTCTGCTCAACGTCGATATGCAGGCTGAGCGAGGTGTATTCGCCGTTGTGGTGTTTGATGACGCCGGGAATGCGCACGAAATCCACGCGCGCGCGATAGTCGAAGCTGCCGACAATCGGCGACCCGGACAGGATCAGCACCGAGAGGCCCTTGAAGCGGTCGACCAGGCTGTGTGCGATCGCCCGGCACCGCCGCAGGTGGCCAAGACCGAAGCTGTCGTGACTGTAGATCAGTATCCGCGCGTTTTGGAAACGATCCGGCATGCGGGAACAAACCTGTGCAGCTATGCTTCAGAGCGAACTATCGCACATGGCAGAGCGCATAAGAACGGTTTTATACGCGAGTGCTGACATGCTGTTGACACTCTCACGGGCGACCAGTCAAGGCTAGAAGGTTCTGGTAACATGCCTGCGCATGGGTGATCTTTGTGCCGGGCGAGTGCCGGGGGCGGAATAATAACGAGCAGATAACAGATGCAGGGCAAGCGTCTCCCGTGATCAGAAATATCTACCGCTTCATCTTCCGCTACAGCGCGCGCGGCCAGATCCTGGTTATCCTGATGAGTCTGGCCTCTCTGCCGTTCACGTACTATGCGCTGGACGTCCCCAAGCGGATCATCAACAGCGGCATCGAAGGCCAGGACGTACCCGACGCCGTTTTCGGGATCGAGGTCACGCAGGTCCAGTACCTGATGGCGCTTTGCGTGCTGTTCCTCATCCTGGTGGTGATCAACGGCGGCTTCAAATACGCAATCAACGTCTACAAGGGCGTGCTCGGCGAACGCCTGCTTCGCCGCCTGCGCTACGATCTCTATTCCCGGGTGCTTCGTTTTCCGCTGCCGCATTTCAAGCGCCTGTCGCAGGGCGAGGTGATCTCCATGGTCACCGCGGAGACGGAACGTCTGGGCGACTTCATCGGCGACGCGGTCTCCGAGCCGGCGGTGCAGGGCGGCATTCTGCTGACCTACCTGTTCTTCATCTTCAACCAGGACCCCTTCCTGGGCGCGGCGGCGATCGCGCTCTATCCGGTGCAAATGTACGTGGTGCCCAAGCTGCAGAGCCGCGTGAATGAGTTGAGCAAGCAACGGGTGCGCAAGCTGAGACAGGTGTCCGACCGTGTGGGCGAGGGTGTCGCCGGCATTGCGGAGATACACGCCCACGGAACGACGCGCTACGAACGCGCCGATATCTCGGCCAAGCTGGGGCACATCTTCGACATCCGCTTCAATATCTACAAGCGGAAGTATTTCATCAAATTTCTCAATAATTTCATCGCTTCTATCACGCCGTTCTTCTTCTATTCGGTCGGCGGCTACTTCGTGATCCGCGGCGAGCTCTCGCTGGGCGCGCTTGTGGCCGTGCTGGCGGCCTATAAGGACCTGAATCCGCCCTGGAAGGCGCTGCTGAAGTACTACCAGGTGAAAGAGGATATGCGGGTCCGCTACGAACAGATCGTCGAGCAGTTCCAGCCCTCCGGCATGCTCGCTGAGGCTCTGATCGACGCCCCGTCGGATGAGGAAAAGCCGCTTTCCGGCGACATCGTGTGCAATCGGGTGACCTTCTCCGAAGACGGCGTGGTGAAGACGCTGGAAGGCGTCAGCTGCACCTTCGCCGAAGGCGAGCACGTTGCGCTTGTCGGTCCGGGCGGCAGCGGCAAGGAGGAACTGCCGCGTATCCTGGCGCGCCTCGTGGTGCCGACGAACGGCCAGGTGCGCTATGGCGATCGCAATCTGGCCGAGGTTCCCGAGGCCGTGATCAGCCGCTCGATCGCCTATATAGGGCAAGGCGCCTTCGTATTCTCCGGAACCGTGCGCCACAATCTCGTCTACGGACTGAAACGCGAACCGCGGATCGAGCAGGCATACCGCGGAGAATCGGCCGACGAATGGAAACGCCTGAAAAACGAGGCGGAGCTTTCCGGCAACAGCACCGACAACATCGAAGCGGACTGGGTCGACTACGACGCCGCCCAGGCAACCAATCAATCCGATCTCGAAAAGCGCATGCTGGCAGTGCTGGCCGCCGTCAACATGCGCGACGACGTCTATCACCTGGGTCTGCGCAACCGCATCGACCCCGAAAGCCGGCCCGATATGGCGCGGGATTTCGTCGACGCGCGGGCGCGGATGCGTCAACTGATCGTCGAGAAGGACATGACCGATCTCGTCGAGCCCTTCGACGAGCAGCGCTACAACGAAAATTCGACAGTGGCCGAGAATCTGCTTTTCGGACTGCCGCTCGACGAAAAGCTGGATGTTGAGGATATCGCCGCGCAACCCTTCGTGGAGACGGCGCTGAAGGAACTGGCGATCTACGACGAACTGGTGGTCATCGGCCGCAAGGTGGCCGAGACCATGATCGAGCTTTTTGCCGACCTGCCCGCCGATCACGAATTCTTCGAGCAGTTCTCCTTCATCAGCTCCGAGGAACTGCCGGATTACAGGGCGCTCCTTGGCCGCGTCGCGCAGAGCGAGGTGAAGGACATGAGCGTGGAGGATCAGCGGCGCCTGCTTGGCGTGGTCTTCAAGCTGATTCCGGCGCGCCACCGCCTCGGTCTTCTCGACGATTCGGTGAAGCAGCAGCTTCTGCAAGCGCGCGCCAAAATCGCGGCCGATATGCCCGAGGACATGAAGCAGAAGATCGCTTTCTTCGACTCCACGCAATACAACCCCGCCGCGACGCTGCAGGACAACATCCTGTTCGGCAAGCTCGCGCACGGCGCGGCGCATGCGCGCGAGCGGGTCGGAGAGTTGGTGGAGCAGGTGTTAGAGGAGCTCAATCTCCGCGAGGAGGTGATGCAGATCGGGCTGGATTTCGAGGTCGGGATTTCCGGCGGCCGCCTGTCCCACTCCCAGCGTCAGCGCCTTGCCATTGCCCGTTGCCTGCTGAAGAACCCTAATACGCTGATCCTGAACGAGGCGACGTCATCTATGGATACCCGCACCGAGCGGCGGCTCCTGGATGCGATCTTTGAGTACATGGAAGGCAAGCGCATTGTGTGGGCCCTTGGGCGGGTGGCGCTGGCCGAGCACTTCGATCGGGTTGTTGTGATGGACGGCGGCCATCTCGTGGAGGAAGGCCGCTTCGAGGAACTCCGCTCTTCCAGCGAACATTTGAAGGCGCTCTTGCATTCGCACTGAGGACAGGCGGAAGCTGCGGTTACCGGAGGAGGAGACGTCAAGTGAGCCTCGAGGACGAAATCAAGCTGCTGCGGAACATTCCGATGTTCGCCAAGGTGGACGCAGCGAAGCTGAAGCTCCTCGCTTTCACCAGCGAGCGGCTTTCATTCCGCAAGGGCGACATACTGTTCCACCAGGGCGAGACCGGCGAGGCGGCCTATCTGATCATCTCCGGCTCGGCCGACGTCCTTGTGGAAAACGATCACGGCTCCATCGTGGTCGCCCACCTGCAGCGCAACAGCATCGTGGGCGAGATTGCCATGCTGTGCGACGTGCCACGCACCGCGACCGTGCAGGCATCAGAGCCGCTGGAGGTGCTGAAGATCTCCCGCGATGTGTTCTTCCGGCTCATGAAGGATTTCCCGGATATGGCGGTGGAAATCATGCGCGAGCTGGCCCAGCGGCTGGATGCGACGACGCGGCAGCTGCGCGAGGCGCGCGCCAAATAACAGAATTCCAGCATGTCCACCGTATCGCACCGTGTATTTCGCCGCCGCCATCCGGACATCAGCCGCCTGGACGAGAATATCCTGCGCATGGTCGGATGCCGCGATTGCCTCAACCGCGCGGCCGAACTGGTTCGCGATGTCCCGGGGCCGGTCTTCGAGCTCGGGCTGGGCAACGGCCGCAGCTACGATCACCTGCGCCGGCTTTTCCCGGATCGCGAAATCTATGTGTTCGAACGCAAGGTGGCGGCACATCCGGACTGCGTGCCCGAGGCAGACCGTCTTTTTCTAGGCGACATCCACGAGACGCTTCCCGCCGCCGCGCGACGTTTTCCCCGGCAGGGCGCCTTGCTGCACGCCGATGTCGGCGGCGCCGATCCGGATGTGAACGATCGCCTGGCGGCGCTGGTCGCGCGCTATGTTCCAGAGCTGCTGAGGCCGGAGGGTATCGCCGTCACCTCGGTCGCCTGTCCCGAGCTCGAGCCCGCGGAGCGGCCGGACACCGTCGACCCCAAGAGCTATTTCATGTATCGGCCGAGACGACAGGTCAGCGATGGCTGAGGCCGGAAAAGAGCCATTTCAGCGCACGCCGGACAGCAGCCGTCTGGCGCGCATGATCCGGCGGCTGGAAACCCAGCGCATTGCATTGGAATGGGCGGCTGCTGAAATTAGCGGCCTGCCGGGGCCCGTGATCGAACTCGGGCTCGGCAAGGGCCGCACCTACGATCATTTGCGCCTGCTCATGCCCGAGCGTGAAATCCTGGTGTTCGACAAGCTCCTGCATGCGCCGAAGGACTGCATCCCGCCAGAGGCCGATTTCTTTCTCGGCGATTTTCTGGAAACCGCCGGCCAAGCGCGCGAACGCATAGGCGAGGGCGCGGTTCTGGCGCATGCCGACATCGGCAGCGACGACCGCGAGAAAGACGCCAGGCGCGTCGCCGCCATGGCGCCAGTGCTGGACCGGCTTCTGCGGCCGGGCGCTCTGGTCCTGAGCGACCGCGAGATGCACGTGGCCCGCTGGCAGCGGGTGGACGTGCCGAACATGCCCTCGAACTGGGTCTACTACGCCTGGCGTGTGGTTGGGGCCTGAAGCAAACGGCTCCCGCCGGTCTTCGGGGTTTGCAACCTACTTGTAGGGGTCGGCCGCGTCGCGCAGTCCGTCGCCGAAGAAATTGAACGCCAGGATGATGATGATCACCGGGACCACCGGCATCATCAGCCAGGGATAGAGCGCGACCACGTTGATGTTCTGCGCCTCGTTCAAAAGCACGCCCCACGAGGTGATCGGCGGACGCAATCCGAGTCCGAGGAAACTGAGCGCCGTCTCGCCGAGGATCATCGAGGGTATCGACAGCGTCGCCGAGGCAATGAGATGGCTCATGACGCCCGGTATGAGATGGCGGCCGATCACCCGGCGGGGGCCGGCTCCCATGAGCTGCGCGGCCTGCGTGTAGTCCTCCTCGCGCAGCGACAGGATCTTGGAGCGCACCGCGCGCGCCAGATTGGTCCAGTCGAGAATCGCCAGGATCAGGGTGATGCCGAAGTAGACCAGCAGCGGACTCCAGGTAACCGGCATGATCGCCGATAGCGCCATCCACAGCGGCAACTCGGGGAAAGAGCGCAGAATCTCGATCATCCGCTGGATTACATTGTCGACCCAGCCCCCGTAAAATCCCGCCAAACCGCCGATCACGATGGCCATGACGAAGCTGACCGCGATACCGATGAGCCCAATGGTCAAGGAGATGCGCGCACCGTAGATGATCCGCGAGAGCATATCCCGGCCCAGGCGGTCGGTGCCCAGAAGGAAAAGCGTTCCGCCTTGCTGCGGGCACATCAGGTGCAGGTCCGCCTTGAAAAAGCTCCAGAACTCGTACTCGTCGCCGCGGCAAAAGAACCGGATCGGCTGCACCTTCTCTCGATTCTGGGTGTACTCGCGTTTCAGGTTCTTGAGATTGAGGTGGTAGTCGAAGCCATAGACGAAGGGGCCGACGAATTCGCCTTCGTGGAACAGGTGGATCGCCTGCGGCGGCGCAAAGATGTGGTCCACGTGGCGGGAGTGAAGGTCGTAGGGGGCAAGGAACTCGCTGATCAGCGTAGAGCCGTAGAACAGCAGCAGGATGACGCCGCTGATCACCGCCAGCTTGTGGCGCTTCAGCTTCCACCACATGAGCTGCCACTGCGAGGCGAGGTAGACCTTTTCCTGCTCCGGCGTCAGCCGCTCGATCGACCTCGGATCGAAGGGCTCGTCCGAGACGTAGTGCGGCAGTCGCTCGCGGCTTCCCTCGTGTGCGCTCATCAGCGACTCCCCCCTTCGAAGCGGATGCGGGGATCCAGGATCGCCAGCGCGATGTCGGAAATCAGCACGCCGACGACCGTCAGGGAGGCGAGGAACATGAGGAACGACCCGGCGAGGTACATGTCCTGACTTTGCAGGGCGCTGATCAGCATGGGTCCCGTGGTCGGCAGCGACATCACCACCGCCACCACCTCGGCGCCGGAAATAACCGCGGGCAGCAGCGCGCCGATATCGGCAATGAAGAAATTCAGCGCCATGCGCAGCGGGTATTTCATCAGCAGCCGGAACCGGGGCATGCCCTTGGCTCGGCCGGTAACCACGTACTGCTTCTGCAATTCATCAAGCAGGTTGGCGCGCAGCCGACGGATCATGCCGGCGGTGCCGGCGGTTCCGATGACGATCACCGGAATCCACAAGTGCTCGAGGATCGACAAAAACTTGCCGATGCTCCATGGCGCGTCGAGGTACTGCGCATCCATCAACCCGCCGATCGAGGTGCCGAACCAGACGTTGGCGAGATAGAGCATTACCAGCGCCAGCAGGAAGTTGGGCGTCGCCAGGCCGATGAACCCGATGAAAGTCAGCGCGTAGTCACCGGCGCTGTACTGGTGGGTGGCCGAATAGATTCCGATCGGGAAAGCGACCACCCAGGTGAACAGGATCGTCGCCAGCGAGAGGATGACGGTCAGCGCCAGCCGGTCGCCCACCACGTCGTTGACCGGCATGTTGTATTCGAAGGAATAGCCGAAGTCGCCCTGCAGCATGCCGCCGACCCAGTGTATGTATTGGACGTGGATCGGCTGGTCGAGGCCGTAGTGCTCCCGCAGAAAGGCGATCTTTTGGGGGTCGACCGCTTCGCCCTGCGCCTGCAGCTCCGCAATATAGCTTTCCAGGTAGTCGCCCGGCGGAAGCTGGATGATGGTAAACACGATGGCCGAGATGACCAGTAGCGTGGGCACCATCATCAGCAGGCGATGAGCGAGATATCTGAGCACGTTTGTCCTTCCCCCGGTCCGTTCGGTCCACTGG
>JAWVYK010000058.1:0-12727 GCA_033722755.1 Rhodovibrionaceae bacterium
CCGGGTCGATTACGTGAAGCTCGACGATGCGTCGAACACGGGCGACCTGAAATCGGAGGCCAAGCGCGCGCTGCAGCGCCATGCCTGCGAGCGCATCGTGGTCACCGAACCGGGGGAGTGGCGGCTGCTCAAAGACCTCGAAGGCTGGGCCGAAGAGCTCGGCGTGCCGGTCGAAATCCGCACCGATGACCGCTTTTTCTGCTCGCGCGAGGATTTCGCGAACTGGGCCGAGGGGCGCAAAAGCCTGCGGATGGAATACTTCTATCGCCGCCTGCGCCGGCGTGAAGGCATTTTGATAGAAGACGGGGAGCCGGTCGGCGGACGCTGGAATTTCGACAAGGACAACCGCAAGGCACTGCCCGACGACCTGGACGCGCCAAAGCCCAAGGGCGTGAAGCCCGATCGGATCACGCGCGAGGTGCTCGAGCTCGTGGAGGCGCGCTTTTCCGATCATTTCGGAAGCCTTGAGGGCTTCGATCTCTGTGTCACGGGGGACCAGGCGGAAAAGGCGTTCGAGGACTTCGTCCAACGCCGGCTGCCCGACTTCGGAGATTACCAGGACGCCATGCGCGCCGGCGAGCCCACGCTGTTCCATGGGGTCATCTCGTTCTACCTGAACGCCGGGCTGCTCGACCCGCGGGCGGTCTGCGCACGCGCCGAAACGGCCTGGCGGGATGGCACCGCGTCGATCAACGCCGTTGAGGGCTTCATCCGACAGATTCTGGGCTGGCGCGAATTCGTGCGCGGCCTCTACTGGCTGAAGATGCCGGACTACAAGGAGATGAACGCCCTGAACGCAAAGCGCGCCTTGCCCGCATTCTATTGGACCGGCGAGACCGACATGGCCTGCATCGCCGACGTGGTGGCGCAGACGAAGAAGCTGGCCTATGCCCACCACATCCAGCGGCTCATGGTCACCGGCAACTTCGCGCTACTGGCCGGTGTGGCGCCGGCGGAGGTCAACGAGTGGTACATGATCGTCTACGCCGACGCCTATGAATGGGTGGAACTGCCGAACGTCCAGGGCATGGCGATCTTCGCCGACGGCGGCATCATGGCGACCAAGCCCTATGCGGCCAGCGGCAAGTATATCGACCGCATGAGCGACTACTGCAAAGGCTGCCGCTACGATGTTCGGAAGCGTACGGGCGAGGGCGCTTGCCCCTTCAATCTGCTCTATTGGAATTTTCTGGCGGAGCACCGCAAGAGCTTCGAGAACAACCCGCGCATGGCCATGATCCTGCGCACGCTTGAGCGGATGGACGACAAGGAAATCAAATCGATAAGAAAAGAGGCTAAGGCGCTGTTGGAAGAAATTTGCGCCGACGGAGAACAGCCATGAAGGAATCGGAAAACAATGCCGGCTGGGTCTGGATTACCGGCGGCAGCCAGGGCATCGGCAAGGCGCTTGCCCTGGAGCTTGCCCGGCGCGGGCGCAAGGTGGTGATCTCCGCCCGTTCGCGCGACAAGCTGCAATCCGTGGCCGACGAGGCCGACAAGCTTGCCGGACGCGTCGAGGTCGCCGCGCTCGACGTGACGGACGAAGAGGCCGTCTCGGCCGCGCTGGAAGGGATCGAGGCTGTGCACGGCCCCGTCGAGGTGGCGGTCCTGAACGCCGGAACGCACGAGCCGGTTTCAGCCGAGGATTTTGACCCCGCGGTTTTCGAAAAGCTGGTGCGGATCAACTTCCTGGGCGTGGCCAACTGCCTTGGGCCGCTCATCGCAAAGATGAAAGAGCGCCGCCGCGGCCGTATCGCCATCGTGGCCTCGCTCTCCGGCTATACGGGATTGCCCACGGCTTCGGCCTACGGCGCCACGAAAGCCGCGCTGATCAATATGGCAGAGGCCCTCAAGGTCGAATTGGAGCCATCGGGCATCCAGGTTCAGGTCGTCAACCCCGGCTTTGTGGAAACGCCGTTGACGGACAAGAACCGTTTCGAGATGCCGTTTCTGATGCCCGTTGACGCTGCGGCCGAGGCCTTCGCCAACGGACTGGAGGCGCGGCGGTTCGAGATCGTCTTCCCGCGGCGTTTCGCCTACATCCTGAAGGTCCTGCGCTGTCTGCCATATGCCTTGCGCTTCATGGTGACGCGGCGGCTCATTCCGAAGGGAGCGAGCTCTTGAAGGTGGAGGAAAGCGCGCGCGCCTACGCCCAATTTTTCGAGCAGCTCGACCGCGACAGCCTCGAGCGGATCGAACAGCTTTGTGCGCCCGAGGTGCGCTTTAAGGATCCTTTCAACGATGTCACTGGAGTTGCGGCCGTCAGGCGCGTCTTCGAGAAGATGTTCGAGGACGTGGATGACCCCGCTTTCGAGGTCACCGACATCGCGTGCTCGGGGCAAACCGCCTACTTGCGCTGGCGCTTTTTCTTTCGTCCGCGCAAGGCAAGCAGGCAATGGCGGATCGAGGGAATGAGCGAGGTCGCCTTCGATACCGACGGGCGCGTCTTAAGTCACATCGACCACTGGGACGCCGCCGGTCAGCTTTACGAGCGGCTCCCGATCATCGGCACGCTGCTCCGCAAAATCAGACGGCGACTGGCCGCCTGATTGCCGCTCATCGCGACCTCTCGGTCTTTCTGACTTACTCCGCCGCTTGCTGCACGGACGGCGTGGTCGAGCCGGCCGAGCGCATGCCGCCGTGGGCCTTCTCCGACGATTCAGGCATGCGCCGGAAGAAGATCGTCGCTTCCCCGACTTTGAAGCCCCACTTGCGCACCTCCGCCTTGTTCAGCAGCACGTCCTCGTCGAGTTGCCACATCCAGTCCTCGAAGGTGACGGTCAGGCTGCGGTCCTTCATCTTCAGGTCCACGCTGTAGGTCCAGGTCAGCGCGTTGCCATAGGAGGTGCCGCGGGCGACGTCATGCACGTCCTCGGCCCGGCCTTCATAGGTGTTGTCATCGAGCTTGACGATCTTCCACACGCGCCGGTCGGTCTCGCCGTCGGCGAACTCGAAGTCCTCCTCGAGCACCAGGGTTTCGCCATCCCAGGTGCCGACGATGTCGACCGTGAATTGACGGCGTACGTTGCCGAATCGGTCCTCGAAGGTGCCCCAGGCCTGGGATTTGCCGGCGAAGAACTCCTCCAGGCGCAGGCGCGGTTCCGTGCCTTTGAAATCCTCGATTTTCATTGTGCTGCATCCTCCAGCGATGACGAGCGTTGCGATAAGAGCGAGCCATATGCGGCGCATGGACAACTACCTCCTCATGCAACCTGTTGTTCTGGTCCCGCCGCGATCTTCTCGCGCAGCCGGGCATGTTCGTCCTGGTCGATCGGAAAGCCTGCGACGAGCTTCAGCGACGCCAGCTTGAAGAGCACGGGCAGCAGGCTGTAGAGCGCTGCCAGCACGAAGAGCGCGGTGGCCGTGTTGTCGCTTGCGTTTTCCTGGAAGCCGACGACGTCGAGCAGCGGGAAGGCAATGCCGACCGCCAGCGCCAGCGAGACCTTGGTGGCCAGCCCCCAGAGCGCGAAATAGATGCCTGCCCGGCGCTGCCCGGTTTCCGCCGCGTCCACGTCGACGACATCGGCCTGCATGGATGCCGGCAGAACGAGGTCGGCGCCGAGACTCGCACCGGTCAGCACGCAGACGGCGAAGAACAGCGCGATGTCGCCTTCTCCCAGGAGCGGCACCCAAACGAAGATGCCGCAGGCCCAGACCATGGCTGCGATCCAGGCGCGGTGCTTGCCAATGCGCCGGCTGAGCCACAGCCAGAACGGCACGGCCAGCACGCCGCAGAGAAAGTACGTCAGCAACAGGCCGCCCTGCCATTCCGGCCGGCGAATGACGTGCTCCACGAAAAGCAGGAACAGTGTGGCGGGCAGGCCATTTGCAATGCCGTTCAGAAAGTAGGCGCCGATCAGTCGGCGGAACGGTTGGTTGGACGCCAGCACCTCGAGGCCGCGCCGCAGCTTCATGGGCGCGCCTCGCTTGACGGGCTGGTCGGGAACAAAGGCGACACAGATGAGCACCGCCAGCGGAAGGACAACGCTCAATCCCCAGGCCAGCGCCTCCAGGGCGGCGGCCGCGGCGCCGCCGGCGGAGGCGTTGAGCGCCTGCGGCAGCCCGGCTGCCACCAGCGTCCCGGCGATGACGAAGATTTCGCGCGCCGCGGCGATGCGGCTGCGTTCGTGATAATCTCCGGAAATCTCGGCCCCCCAGGCCTGATAGGGGAGCATGATCATGGTGCCGCCGAGATAGAGCAGCACGCTCCACAGCAGCAGATGCACCGCGCCTGCGCCTTCCGGCGGCAGGAACAGCATCCAGATGCTGAGCAGGCTGAGCGGCAGGCCGGCGAGCATCCAGGGCCGACGCCGGCCGTAGCGGCCTTCCAGGCGGTCCGAAAGCCAGCCGATGAGCGGGTCGCTGACGCCGTCCCAAAGGCGGGCCAAAAGAAGCACGCCGCCGACCACGCCAAAGCCGATGCCGATTTCCTTCGCATAGAACGTCGGGAGATAGACGAAGAGCGGCAGCAACAGGGCAGCCAAAGGCAGCCCCGGCAGGCCATAGGCCAGCAGGCGCAAGAAGCTCAAATGCCGCGTGGGGCCGGTCGGTTGCGCGCTCACTTGCGCTCCGGTCCTTTCACCGCGGGTCCTGTGAATTCTGGCAGCCGCCCGACCAGCCCCGGTCACGCGTGGGCGAAGGCCACCTGCTTGACGTCGATGCGTTCTGTCGTGAATCCGGCCTCGCAGTAGGCGAGGTAGTACGTCCACATGCGTCGGAAGCGCTCGTCAAATCCCATCGTCTGGATGCGCGGCCAGGCGGCATCGAAGCGACGACGCCATTCGGCCAGGGTTTGCGCATAGCTGTGGCCGTGGCTCTCGGTTTCGATCTGCCGAAGGCCCGCCGCTTCCGCCTGGTTCCTCAACACCGCGGGCGACGGCAGCTGGCCCCCGGGAAAGATGTAGCGCTGAATGAAGTCCGTCGACCTGCGGTATTGCTCGAAGAAGCTCTCGGCAATGGTGATGACTTGCAGGCTGGCGCGCCCGCCGGTGCGCAGGTTGGAGCGCAGCGTTGTGAAAAAGTCGGGCCAGTAGCGCTCGCCCACTGCCTCGAACATCTCGATCGACGCAATGCCGTCGAAGCGACCGCTGATGTCGCGGTAGTCCTGCCGGCGGATCTCGACGCGTTCTGCCAGGCCTTCCTCGTGCACCCGCCGGCGGGCGAACTCGAACTGTTCTTCCGAAATGGTGATGCCGGTCACCCGACAGCCCAGCTCTTTTGCGGCATGCACGGCGAAGCCGCCCCAACCGCAGCCGATTTCCAGCACGTGGTCGCCCTGCCGGAACCCGCCCAAGCCGGCGATTTGCTGGTATTTGGCGCGCTGGGCCTCGGCCAGGGTTTGGTCCGGCGTCTGGAAGACGGCCGACGAGTAGGTCATCGTGGGATCGAGCCATGCTTCGTAGAACGCGTTTCCCAGATCGTAGTGGTAGGCGATATTGCGCTTGGCCCCGATGCGCGTGTTCGGCCGCATCAAGTGCCAGATGCGATTGACCATCCGGGGCAGGGCGCGCCCGCGCAGCGTTTCGGCCATGGCCGCATGGTTCATCGCTGCCCAGGTCAGGAATCGCGCCAGGTCGTCCACGTCGCAGTCGCCGTCTATGTAGGCTTCGGCAAACCCGTTCGCGCCGCCGGTCAGAAAGCGGCGCAGGAAACGGTTGTCGCGCACCACGAGGCGCGTGTGCGGCCCGTGCTGGGCTCCGACGAAACGGTGGCGGTTGCCGTTGGGCATCTCCAGGTCGATCTGGCCATAGGGCATGCACCGGCCGAGGGCGACCAGTACGCGCTCTGCCGGGCTAGGCCGGGAGACCTCGGCCAGGACGCGGTGATGGCTAGCCGTCGACGCGATTGTCATGCCGCGCGCTCCCTTGCCTGTTCCATTCCGCCCTTGGCGTCGGCGGGCACGAAGGTTACGGGCTCTGCCGGCGGCGCGGGGCGGCGGTTGAAGCGCGCGCCCTTGAGCCAAAGCCTGAGCGCCTGCCAGTGGATGGCGCCCATGACCTTCGCGGTCATCAGCGGGTACCTGAAAAACGCCGTTAAGAGGTGCGGCCCCGTGAAGGCCCGGCGGCGCCCGGTTTGGCTGGCGATGAGCAGCTCGCCCTCCGGCACGCTTTGGCGGATCAATACGGAGAGCCGGTCGTCCGGCAGCCGCAGGCGGAAGCGATAGTCCGCCGCCATGCCGATGAAGGGGGAGACGTAGAAGCCCTTTGCACAGCCTTGCCGGATCGGCTGTGTGCCGTCCTGCTGGTCCGGCGCCACGGGAATGAGATAACAGTGCAGGTCGCCGAAGGTGTTGCGCACCTCGTAGAGGACGGCGACCAGCCGCCCGTCCCTGTGGTGGCAGAACCAGATGCTGAGCGGATTGAAGACATAGCCCAGCACCCTCGGAAAGCACAGGACGCGCACCGCGCCGCCGGCGAGATCGAGTCCATGTTCCGCCAGCCGTGCATCGATCCAGGGACGCAGGGCGCTGCCGTCGCGCGCGCCGTGATCCTTGCTGTGGAACGAGAACAGACCTGCCCGGTCAACGGCAAAGCCCGGCACGCGATCGAGCAGCGGCAGTTCGTCCAGGTCGATCAGCATCGAGAAGACGCGGTAATCGAAGCGGTGCGTAAAAGGACGCAGGCGCTTGTGCATGACCCGCCCGAAATACAGACGGGATTCGAGCTTCGGCGGCTGATCGCCCAGGCTTTGCGTCTCGCTACCCATCGGCGAATAAGCTTTCATCGCTATTCCGCGGCCTCCGCGTAATCGTGTGGAGACGCATTGTCCGCAGCCGGGCTGGCCGAGGCGACCTCGCGGTCCCATGGCGCCGGCGCGCCCAGCGCGCGGGCGACGGCGAATCCGGCCTCCAGGCCGTCTTCGTGAAAACCATAACCGCAATAACTGCCGCAAAACCAGATGCGTCGGGCGCCCTGAATGGCTCCCAGCCGGGTCTGTGCGCGCAGCGCCTGCAAATCGAACTGCGGGTGATCGTAGGAGAATTCGCTCAGGATCGTTTCCTCGGCGGGCTCGCGAAGCGGATTGAGCGTCAGCAATACCGGCGTGCTGGTTTTGAGCGGCTGCAGGCTGTTCATCCAGTAGGTGACCGCCACCCGCCGGTCGGCAGCGCGGTTGCGCTCGGCCAAGTAGTTCCAGCTGGCCCAGCACTGGCTCCGGCGCGGCATCAGCGTCGTATCCAGGTGGAGTACGGCCCGGTTGCGCTGGTAGCGGAAGCTGCCGACAACCTCGCGTTCTTCGGTGCTTGCATCCTCGCCCAGCATTGCCAGGGCCTGATCGGCGTGACAGGCGAGAACCACCTCGTCATAGCGTTCGCGATGGCCATTGGCGTCCTGCACCTCGACACCGGCAGGAGATCGCCGGACAGCCGTTACGGGCCGCCCGCTCAGCACCCGGCCCCGGAAGTCGGCAATCAGGCGCTCGACGTAGTTGCGGCTGCCGTTCGTCACCGTGCGCCAGGCCGGACGCTCGCTATAGCTGAGCAGCCCGTGGTTGCTGAAGAAGCGCACGAAGCTGACGGCGGGAAACGCCAGCATGTCGCTCAGGGTCGATGACCAGATCGCCGCGCCCATGGGAAGCAGATGGTCGTAAATGAAGCTGTCGCCGTAACCCTCGCTGCTGAGATAGTCGCCAAGCGTGATATCGGCGGCCTCGGGCCCGGCGGCGAGGAGCTGCGGCGCCTCACGGTAGAACCGGGTGATGTCGTAGATCATCGACCAATAATCGGATTTAAGCAGGTTGCCCGGCTGCGTGAACAGGCCGCGGCCGCTGCCCGCGTATTCCAGGCTGCCGCCGCCAAGGGAGACGGAGAACGACATTTTGCTGGCCTTGGTCGGCACGTCGAGCGTCTGGAACAGCCGCGTGAGATGCGGATAATTCCGTTCGTTGTAAACGATGAAGCCGGTGTCGACAGCGATCCGCTGCGCGGTGCCGTTGCGGCGGGGCAGGTCGACGTCGACGGTGTGCGCGTGTCCGCCGAGGCGATCCTCGGCCTCGTAAAGCGTCACGTCGTGCGCGCGTTGCAAAAGCCAGGCGGCGCCCAGTCCCGAAATGCCGGCTCCGATCACGGCGATTTTCATACCCACTCCGCTCCTCGTTTCGCCGGATCGTCCCCTTGTGGCGCGGTCGCCGGCTGATGCGCGCATCGTCCGCGCGAATGAACAATGCCTTCTTCTACGCGAAGCGGACGCGGCTGGATCACAGTTGTTTCTTGCGCCGCGGCCTGCGGTTCACTTCGTCGGTCGGCGTGGCAAAAAATTAACTGTGGGGTGATCCAATCGAACGCGTGTTCCGTAGAACCGGGAAATGAGCGAGGTGCGCTGTGGCTTTAGCCGAGCTGAACCCGGTTGGTCGTAAGTCGGTAGTTGTCGGATGCTCCTATGCGTCGTTACATACGCATATGAGAGAAAGAACCGTCAATCTGGCGCGTGACGAAAGCGGCAAACCGGGCCCGGAAGCCTTTGCGGGCTGGATGGTCTCGATCGCCCAATCCAGCGACCGGGACGCGTTCGGCGAGGTCTTTGCGTATTTCGCGCCGAGGGTGAAATCGTACCTTATGCGTCTGGGCGCCAATAACGACCAGGCGGAAGATATGATGCAGGACGTGATGCTGCTGGTGTGGCGGCGGGCAGGGCAGTTCGATCCGGCCCAGGCAAGTCTGAGCACGTGGATATTCACGATCGCTCGTAACCGGCGCATTGACGTGCTGCGGAAGGAGCGGCGTCCCGAGTTCGATCCGGAGGATCCGGCCCTGGTGCGCGACGCGGATCCGCAGCCCGACGCGAACGTGGAGGCGGAGCAGAGGCATGCGCTCATCCGCGAAGCTATCGACGACCTGCCGGAGGAGCAGGCAGAGCTTTTGAGGCTGAATTTTTTTGAGGAACTTCCTCACTCGGCCATAGCCGAACAACTGGGGCTGCCGCTTGGGACCGTGAAATCGCGCTTGCGTCTAGCCATGACGCGTATGCGCAAAGCATTGGGAGAGTTGGAGTGATGACTGAGCATCACCCTGACCACGAAACATTGCTGGATTACGCGGCCGGACATTCCCGCGAGCCCGTGGCCCTGCTGGTGGCCACCCACCTGGCGCTCTGTCCGCAATGCCGGCGCGAAGTCGCGGCGATGGAGGAAGTGGGCGGCGTCGTTCTGGAAGAGAACGAGCCGAGCAATGTCGATGAACACAGCCTCGATGCCGTTCTGGCGCGCATCGAGCGTGGCGACCGCCCTGAGAGTACGCAGGCGCCGGCCGCAGGCGAGCAGGGGGGCGAGCGCGGGGGCGAGCCGTCTGGCGAGCCGGAGGCATCGGCCATTCCGCGGCCGCTGCGCGACTATATCGGCGGCTCGCTGGATCGGGTGCATTGGAAGCGCCTGTCCGGGAAGGTGGCCGAGGCGCGGCTGTTGGACCGGCATTCGGGTTTCGAAACCCGGCTGATGCGCATCGGCGCCGGTGGACGAATTCCCGTGCACACCCATGAAGGCAGGGAGTTCACCCTGGTGCTCAAGGGCGGCTTCACGGACGAGTTTGGCCATTACGTGCGTGGCGATGTGGCAAAGGCCGATAGCGATATGACCCACCAGCCAGTGGCCGATGCGGACGGCGAATGCATTTGCCTGGCGGTGACCGATGCGCCTCTGCGCTTCACAGGCCCCATGGGCAAACTGATCAATATCATCAACCGTTTCTGACGACAGCTCCCTGTCTCCTCTCTCAAGAAACCGGTTGAGTGTAAAAGGCGGGCCCAAGCGGGTCCGCCTTTTCGCATGCCGGGCCTGCATGGCGGGGATCGGGCGGCACGGTCGATCGTGCGCGCCTGGGTGATCCAGAGGCCTCACGCCTGCGTAAAACAGATGTAAGCAATCGGGCATCACTCGGGAGCCAATCACGCCATGATCGATTCACCTGACGTCCGGGCATCCAACCAGCGTTTCATCCGCCGGGCCATGAACACGCCATTGCTGAGCCGGGAACGGGAAACCGACCTGGCGTGGAGGTGGGTCAAGGCGCAGGATCAGCAGGCCCTTCACGAGTTGGTGCAAGCGCACACCCGGCTGGTCGTTTCGATCGCCACGCAGTATCGCGGATACGGGCTTTCCCTCTCTGATCTTCTGCAAGAGGGAAGTCTCGGTCTGATGCAGGCGGCTTCGCGCTTCGACCCGGAGCGCGAGGTCAGGTTTTCGACTTACGCTGTGTGGTGGATCAGGGCGGCCATTCAGGATTTCATCCTGCGCAACTGGTCGATGGTGCGCATTGGCACCACCACGTCTGAAAAGTCGCTGTTCTTCAACCTCAGGCGGCTGCGCGCGAAGATCGCCAGCGTTGGCGACGTCTATATGTCGAGCGACGCAAAGGACGAGATCGCCGAACAGCTCAAGGTCAATGTGAAGAACGTGGAGCGCATGGAGGGTCGCCTGTCGGGCCCGGATCAGTCGGTCAACGCCCCGGTCGGCGAGGACGGCGAATCCGAGTGGCAGGACTTGATGGTCGATGACGGCCCCAGCCCGGAAGAGATCGTGAGCGAAAATCGCGATCTGGCGACGCGCCGGCGGTGGCTGCAGGAAGCCGTCGGCCGCCTGGCCGAGCGCGAGCAGCGCATCATTCGCGAACGCCACCTGGCCGAGGAGCAGAAGACGCTGGCCGAACTCGGCGAAGAATTCGGCATCAGCAAGGAGCGGGTGCGCCAGATTGAGCATCGTGCTCTGGAGCAGCTGCGCCGCGCAATGCAGGAGCTGTCGCGTCCGCGCCTGCAGGACGCCTGATTCTCAGTCTGCGGCCGCGCCTGAGACGCCATACCTGAGGCGGTTTGATTTGCGTCAAGGCGGGCCATAAAAAAGGCGTTCATTAGTGAGCGTATGAGCGCTCAACATCCCCGATTCTCCGCCCTTGCCATGCTCGAGAAGTATGGCGGGGCGGTGCCGCGTTACACGAGCTATCCCACCGCTCCGCATTTTCATGGCGGCGTCGACCATCGCAGCTATGCCGAATGGCTCTCGGCGCTGCCGGAAGACGCAGGACTGTCGCTCTACGTGCACGTGCCCTTCTGCGACACGCTCTGCTGGTTTTGCGGCTGCCATACGAAAGTCGTCCGGCGCTACGAGCCCGTGGCGAGCTACCTCGAATTTCTGCGCAAGGAAATCGCGTTCGTCGCCGCGCGCTCCGGCAGCCGGCGCGTCAGGCGACTGCACTTCGGCGGCGGGAGCCCCACAATTCTGGCGCCTGCGGATTTCCTGGCCCTGATGGGCGATCTGCGCGCAGCTTTCGACTTCGATCCGGATGCCGACATCGCCATCGAGGTCGATCCGCGCGACCTGACCCCCTGCAAGGTCAGCGCGCTGGCCAGCGCCGGAGTCACGCGCGCCAGCGTCGGCATGCAGGACATCGATCCGGAGGTGCAAAAGGCGATCAACAGGATCCAGCCGCAGTCCGTCACCAAGGCCGCAGTGGACTCCCTCCGGCGTGCCGGCGTCGGCAGCATCAACATCGACGTGATGTACGGCCTGCCGCATCAGAACCTGCGGCGCGTCATCGCCACCGTCGATGCTGCTGCGCGTCTCGGTCCGGACCGATTGGCGCTGTTCGGCTATGCGCATGTGCCCTGGATGAAGCGCCATCAGCAGTTGATCGACGAAACGGCGCTGCCGGACCCGCCCGAACGCTTGGCCGAGGCCCAGGCCGCGGCCGCCTGCTTGAAGTCCGCCGGTTACCGGCAGATCGGCCTCGACCACTTTGCGCGGCCGAACGACGCCTTGGCGCTCGCCGAGGGCCGCGGCGCGCTGCGGCGCAATTTCCAGGGCTATACGGAGGATGCGCAGCCGATTCTGATCGGCTTCGGACCTTCGGCCATAGGCTCGCTGCCGCAGGGCTACGTCCAGAATACCCCGGACATGCCGGCCTACCGCAAGGCGCTGGAAGCCGGCCGCAACGCTGTGTACCGCGGGGTCGAACTGAGCGCGGAAGACAGCCTTCGCCGGGACGTGATTGAGCGCCTGATGTGCGACCTGCGGGCGGACACCGCGGCCCTGTGCGCGAACCACGGCGTCAGGGACGACCATTTCGAGCCGGAATTCGGGGTTCTCCAACAGATGGAGCGTGATGGACTGGTGGAGCTGGACGGCCGCGTGGTGAAGATTCCCGAGGCCGCGCGCAGCTTCATGCGAAATGTCGCGGCGGTCTTCGACGCGCACCTGAACCGGGGCCTGGCGCGGCACAGTCAGGCGGTGTGAAAGCAAGTGGGCCGGCGGCCTTGTGCCGGGTCCCTCGGGCTGCTAGCAACGGCGGGATTTCACCCACGCCGACTTCGTGATGAGGCTCTTCGCCTGTGCAGCCGCTGTCCCGGTTTCCTCTTGCCGCGCGCCGCGCCGTCCAGGGCATCCTGACCGACATCGACGACACCCTGACGCACCGGGCGATGCTTGAGCCGCCGGCCGAAGCCGCGCTGGCGGCGCTTAGGGCCGCGCGAATTCCGGTAGTGGCGGTCAGCGGACGTGCGGCCGGCTGGTGCGAGGACGTGGCCCTGAACTGGCCAGTGGACGCCGTGGTCGGCGAGAACGGTGCCTGCTACATGCTGCGCGTGGCGGTCGGCAGCCTTTCGGTGCGCTGCGTTCAGGACGGAGCCGAGCGGGCGGGCTATAGCCGCCGGCTGCTGAACCTCGCGGCTGAGGCCTTGCGCCGCGTGCCTCGGGCGGAGTTGGCGCACGATCTGTCCGAGCGCCTGGCGGACATCGCCATCGACTA